>JBAREU010000116.1:0-24029 GCA_049796515.1 Solirubrobacterales bacterium | reverse complement strand
GCTCGACCGTGTGCACGGGGGAGCGCTTCGGCCCGACCTTGACCCTGCCGCCCAGCGCCCACCAGCTGGCGTCGACGTCGATGCAGACCCTGACCGGGGCCGCGCCCCCGCCCAGCACCGACTCGATCGCGTCGAGGTGCTCGGCGCAGTCGACCATCACGATCGGCGCGCCCCCCGGGTTGGCGACTGAGCGCAGCGCCAACTCGCTCAGCGCCCCGGTGTCGGCGGTCGGGTAGGCGAGCAGCAGGTTCTCGAACCCCTGCTCGGCTAGCCACAGAGTCTCCGGCAGGGTGAAGGTCATCAGACCCTCGAAGCCCGGATCGCTGCGCAGGATGCGCTCCAGCAGCGCCCGGCAGCGCAGCGACTTGCTCGCCACGCGGATCGGTTTGCCGCCGGCCCGCCCCAGCATCTCTGCGGCGTTGGCGGCCATCGCGTCGAGGTCGACGAAGGCGAACGGCGCCTCGACCTCGGCGAAGATCGCCTCGTAGCGCTCGTGGGTCTGCTCGATGGGGGGATTCAACGCATCGAGACTAACCGTGCCGTCTCCCGGAGACCGGCGCTATGGTTTTCCTCGCCCGGAGAGGTGGCCGAGTGGCTGAAGGCACTCGCCTGCTAAGCGAGTAGGGGGCGCAAGCTCTCTCGAGGGTTCGAATCCCTCCCTCTCCGCTGAAGCGCTAGCGACTTGCGTCCTGCCTGCGAAGGAGCACCGGGACGAGTTGCAGAATGCCTGCCGCGACGAGGACCGAGGCACCGACCAGAATCGCTCGTTGGGCTTCCGTCGCCGCGAAGAGGCCGATTGCGGTAAGCAGCGTGCCGAGCACGACGATCGCGGAGCCGTAGATCTGAAGGTTGGCGAGCGCCCTCGTCTGGTCTTCTTCGAAGACCTGGTGCTGGTAGTCGCTGTAGACGGCAAGGTCTTCCTCGAGTTCGGTGAAGAGCGACGAGGTGCCCAGCTCGTGGCGCAGCCTGGAGACGAGCTGCTGTGGGATCTCGCTGCTCGACAGCTGCGACCACCACAGCACGTTGCGGAACTCGAGCCAGTCGCGGCGCAGCTCCTTGACGTCGGGATCGAGGAGGTCGCCAACGTTCGCCAGGCGGCGCTGGAACCCCTCCAGGCAGTCCTGCTGGAGGAGGCCCAGGACGATGCTCTCCGCCCAGTAGGAGCGCAGGTTGCGTGCGTTGGGGACCGTGATGGAGCCGCCCGCGGTGAAGACGGCGGACCGACCGAGCAGTAGGCCCGGCGTCTGGGTGAGCCAGACCGTCTGCCGGTTCTCCCTTTCCTCGGCAAGCTCGTCCGACGCGTGGGACCTAGCGGGCACGGCCAGCTCCCGTCGCCATTCCCCCTCGTCGATGCCGGTGGGGCATTTGGCCATCAGCACCGTGTACAGGCTTCGCTCCAGGTAGCGGTCCGGGTCTCCGAAGAGCTGCTCGGCCAGTGCCCGCACCGGGCGCCGGTAGTCCATGTCGACCCTCTCACCCGCGGAGCGCAGCGCGAACTCCGACAGCGCCCACCTGCGATGGAACGGGGAGGCGATCGCCCACCTCCACCAGAGCGTGTCCGGGGCGTCGGGCTCCTCGGGAGGTAGGAGAGAGAGGTGGATGAGGCCGAAGGTGGAACCGGGGTCGAGCGGCGTCGTCAGCCGCTCCAGCAGATCGACGCGGGCTCGGCGCCGAGGCTCGCCGGCCTTCCCGGCGAGATCGACGTAGAGCCGGTCGGGGCAGCACGACCAGCGCGCGCCTTGCCCGCCATCGGTTGGGAAGAGCAGCCGCTCGACGTGCGCGTTGAAGTAGGGCAGGGTGTCCTCGCCCGGCAGGTGCTTGAACGGCTCTTGCCAGCCGGAGCTGGGCCCGACCTCACCGGGGAGCCCGTGCGGCTCGGCGCCTGGCGCTTCGTCCCAGCGGTGCCAGCAGAGCTCCCCGTCCGCCGGTTGTCCCGACTCAAGTCGCACCACCAGCAGCGCCAGCGCGTTGCAATCGAGTCCCGCCACTCGAGTCGATTACTTCAAGTCGCGACAGTTCCCTCTTCGTGGGCAGCGGCTTTCGCCACTCAGTCGCGGCGCGAGCGGATGACGACGCGGGCGCCGCGCGAGGGGATCATCGTCACGTTGCGGTGCACGGCGCGCTCCGGCGCGGGGTCGTCGGCTTCGAGATCGAGGCGGCGGGCCATCGTCTCCAGCACGACACGCTGCTCGGCCATCGCCAGCGCTGCGCCGAGGCAGCGGCGGATGCCGCCGCCGAAGGGGATCCACTCGTAGGTCCCGGGCTTGCGGCCGAGCCAGCGCTCGGGGCGGAACTCGAACGGCTCGGGATAGAGGTCCTCGCGGTGGTGGACGAGGAGGATGCTCATCGTCAGCGGCGTTTCGGCAGGTACGGCGTAGGGACCGAGCCGCCAGGGGACCTTGACCCGCCGACCGATGATCGGGATCACCGGTCGCGAGCGCATCCCCTCGACGATCGTCGCCTCGATCCGCTCGGAGGCGTCGCCCTCACCGCGCACCGCGTCGCGCAGCGCCTCATGGGCGGCGGGGTTGCGGACCAGGCGCTCCCAGGTCCAGGCCAGCGAGTTGGCGGTCGTCTCGTGGCCGGCGAGGACCAGGGTCAGCAGCTCGTCGCGCAGTTCTTTGTCGCTCATCGCCTCGCCCTCCTCGGTGCGCGCCTGCAGCAGCAGCGAGAGGATGTCGCGTCGCTCGTCGAGGTTTTCGGCCCGGCGGCGCTGCTCGATCACGGCGTAGGTGGCGCGGTCGAGCATGTTCAGGCCGGTCTTCATCAGGCCGATCGGCTCGGTGCGGTTGAGGTTCATCAGTTCGCTCACCTGCGCCAGCGGCCAAGTCGAGGCATTGACCAGGCGCTTGGTCATCTGGCGCAGGCGGTGCTCGGGCGTGCCGCGTTCCGGCTTGCCCTCGATGCCGAAGATCCCGGCCATGATCACGTCGAGCGTGATCGCCTGCATACGCGGCGCGAGGGCGAGTGGGCGGCCGAGCGGCCAGCGGTCGATCTCGCGCTCGGCGGCGTCGGCGATCATTTGCGTGTACTGCTCGATCGCCTCGCCGTGGAAGGGCGGCAGCAGGAGTTTGCGCTGGCGCATGTGGCGCGGGCCGATCGCGGTGAGGACCGAGTTGGGACCGACGACCGGCCGCAGCGGCGACTCGCCGGTCAGCGACGGTGCCTGCTCGGGCTTTGCGGTGAAGAGCGAGCGCACGTGGTCGGGGTGGCTGGTGATCACCGGCCCGCCGGGGATGACGCCGCGCATGCGGAAGACCTCGCCCAGCTCGCGCCGGGCACCGAAGACGAACTCGATCTGGCGTTGGTTGAAGCGCAGCGTCTGCAGCAGTCGCGGCTGCATGATCGCCGGCGGCTCCGGCAGGCTGCTCGCCTCGCCGGGCTCGATCGGGCCGGCGGGGGAGGGGGGTGCCTCGCCGACGAGCGCATTTGTGGCTGCGCTCTCCGGCGGTGCGGCGGCTTCGGCCAACCGAGTCATGGATCCAGTGTTACACAGATTGATGTCATATCAAGCAGCCTCTACAGTCATGTGACGTATGCACGGCAGGCGGACCAAGATCATCGCCACGGTCGGCCCCGCTAGCTGGGACGACGAGGTTCTGGCGGCCCTGATCGAGGCCGGCGCCGACATCTTCCGCCTCAACTTCTCCCACGCCGACCCCGAGCGCCACGCCCGCACGATCGGCTCGGTCCGCGCAGCGGCTGAGCGGGTGGGCCGCGAGGTCGCCGTGCTCGGCGACCTGCCGGGGCCGAAGCTGCGGATCGGCGAGCTGCGCGACGACGTCGCCGAGTTGGAGACCGGCATGCACGTGAAGCTGACTCCCCAGGCGGTGGAGGGGGATGCGGAGACGATCCCGGTCGATTGGCCCGGTGTCGCCTCGTTGCGCGAGGACGAACTGGTCTACCTGGCCGATGGATCGATCCGGCTGCGGGTTGGCGAGGCCGGGGACGGTGGGGTCGACGCCGAGGTCGAGGTGGGCGGGACGCTCTCCTCTCACAAGGGGATGAACATTCCCGGCGTCAGCGTCCGCGCCACCACCGACGGCGATCTCGGTTGGGTCGAGTTCGCCGTCGAGCACGGGATCGACCTGCTGGCGATGTCCTTCGTCTCCACGGCGGCGGACCTCGAGCCGGTGGTGGAGCGGCTGCGTTCGCTCGGCTCCGACATCCCCCTGATCGCCAAGATCGAGAAGCAGCAGGCGGCCGAGAACGCGGAGGAAATCGTCCGCGCGGCGAGCGGCGGGATCATGGTGGCGCGGGGCGACCTCGGGATCGAGCTGCCGCTGGCCCAGGTGCCGGTGGTGCAGAAGCGGCTGATCCGGGCGGCAGGTCATCGCTCCAAGCCGGCGATCACGGCGACGCAGATGCTCGCCTCGATGGTCAGCGAGCGCCGCCCGACCCGGGCCGAGGTGACCGACGTCGCCAACGCGATCTTCGATGGCACCGACGCGGTGATGCTCTCCGAGGAGACGGCGGTGGGCCGCCATCCGGTCGAGGCCGTGCGGGTGATGGACCGGATCGCGCGCGCGACCGAGCCCGATCTGCCCTACGGCGAGTGGCTCTTCACCCGCACCGACCAGGCGACCCAGGACGTCGCCGACTCGGTCGCCCAGAGCGCCGTCGGCGCGGTTTATCGCCTCAACCTGGCGGCGATGGTGGTGCCGACGATGAGCGGGCGGACGGCGCGCCTCGTCTCCGCCCACCGACCCAACGTGCCGGTGCTGGCGATCTCGCCGCGGATCGAGACGGTGCGCCGGCTCAACCTGCTCTTCGGCGTCACTGCGGTCCTCAACGAGCACGAGACCGAGGTCCGCAGCCTGCTCGACGATTGCGCCTCGCTGGTGGTGCGCCACGGCATCGCACGGTCGGGCGACCTGGTTGCGATCGTCGCCGGCATGCCGGACCAGGAGTTGGGGACCAATCTATTCGAGGTGCACCGCGTGCCCTGAGGCGTCCTGGATGCCGGCGCGCTACGGCGTCGTTCGGTCGCCGAAAGGCAACCAGCCTTCCGGCTCCCTCCTCCTTGTATCGCTTGGCCCCAGAACGTCTCAGGGCACGCGGTAGGGTTTCGGCGGCATGGCCGACTTCGACGCGATCGCGCAGGGAATGACGCAGGCGGTGCCCTTCGCCGGGCATCTCGGGCTGGAGATAACCAGCGTCACGGAGGGCGAGGCCGTCGTGCGTCTTCCCGAGCGCGCCGAGCTGACCAACCACGTCGGCTCCCAGCACGCCGGGGCCCTCTTCACGGTGGCCGAGACCGCGTCGGGCGCGGCCTTCGTCGGCGCCTTCGTCGAGCGGCTCGGCGAAGTGACGCCGCTGGCGCGCAGCGCCGAGATCGCCTACGAGAAGATCGCCAAGGGACCTATCGAGGCGACCGCCAAGCTGGGCGTACCGGCAGCCGAGGCGCTGGCCACGCTCGACGCCGAGGGCAAAGTTGAGTTTCCCTGCGAGGTCGAGCTCGTTGACGGCTCCGGCACGCAGGTGGCCACGGCCACGGTGCACTGGCACGTGCGGCTGAACGAGCCGGCCGCCGCCGCTTAGGCGATGGTGGCGTGAGCCTCGTCCCGCTCGAGCGCGACGACACTGGCCTGGCAGTCGCCAGCTTCGACAGCCCGCCGCTCAACCTTTTCAACAGGCAGCTGTTCGAGGACCTGCAGGCGGCGATCGCTGAGGTCGAGGCGGACCCGCCACGGGCGCTCCTCTTCCGCGCCGAGGGCCGGGCCGTATCCGGCGGGGTCGATGTGCACGAGTTCGACGGCCTGACGCCGGAGCGGGCGAGCGAGCTCTGGGACGAGCTGATCGGCACGGTCGAGCGGGTCGAAGCGCTGCCGCTGCCGGTCGTCTTCGCCGCCCACGCACTCACCCTGACCGCCGCCTTCGAGCTGGCCCTCGGCTGCGACGTGATCCTTGCCGCCCACTCGGCCCAGTTCGGTTTGGTCGAGAAGGTGGTCGGCCTGACTCCCTCGATGGGCGGCACCCAGCGCCTGGCAGAGCGGGCCGGCAGCGGCCGCGCCCGCCACTTCGTGATGAGCGGCGAGCTCTTCGGCGCCGAGACCATGGAGCAGTGGGTGGTGGTCAACCTGGTCTTCGACGACGAGGGCTTCGACCAGCGCGCCCGCGCCTACGCCGCCGAGCTGGCTGCCGGCCCGACCAAGGCCCACGCGATGACCAAGCACATCCTGCGCCGCTACCGCAAGGGCGGCATCCCGGCTGCCGACCAAGCAGTCCGCGAGGACGCCGGCGACCTATTCGCCACCGAAGACCTCCAGAGCGCGGTCAAGACCTTCCTCGACCAGGGCCCCGGCCACGCCAAGTTCCAGGGCCGCTGACCCCATAGAATCCCGCCAGAGGCTCCAAAGCCTCAACCCGCGCCCGTAGCTCAGTTGGATAGAGCGTCGGTCTACGAAACCGAAGGTCACAGGTTCGAATCCTGTCGGGCGCGTTTGTTGTGTCTCGGGACATCGGAGACAGATGCCGCGGGACATCGTAGACAGCTCAACTCCCTCCGATCGGCTGGTAGTCGCGGCTTGGATCGAGGGTCAGTTGCCGGATCAGATTGCCCGTGTCGGAGGCGAGGACCCGGATGTCGTGATCGGCGATGAGGAGCATGACCGTCAGTCCCTTGTGAGCCCTGCCGATGCCGATGTGGTGAAGCCTGCTGTCGTGGCGCAGGGTCACGGTGCCCTGGGCGTCGACCTTGTCCTGGCGGACGCGGAAGTGGGTGGCCGGAGTAGTCATGGAACAAGCTCTGCGAGCAGGGCTTGGGGAGCGAGAATCCGGATGCCATGATGCTCACGAAGGGGCAGTAGGTGCTTGCGATCTCCGGAGACAAGGACTGCGATCTCTGCCGTGCAAGCACAGGCTAATACAAGGTCATCACCTCTATCGCCGGAGACTTCCTCGGGCGGATCCGGGGGTGCCGGCAGGGTCTCGCTGGCAACTTCTCTGAGGAGAGCATCGACTTCACTCCAGCGATCCTCTTCGAAACCGAGCTTCTGGCGAAGCACCCTCTCCAGCTCCACCATCACCGGCTCCAGCAGGACTAGCTCAAGGTCGCCATCGATGGCTTTCTCGATGATACGGCTGGGTGGACCCGCGGCGATGAAGCCGGAGACCAAAACATTCGTGTCGCAGGTGACCCGCAGATTCAGAGTCACCGACCGCGCAGTTCATCGATCAGCGCTTCGCTGTCTTCAGGCCCGATTCCCCGGGCTTCAGCAAGCTCGCGGCCGTATTCCTGCAACGCCGTAAACCGGCCTGCCCGCACCTGTCGCCTCAGCGCTTCACGCACCACCTCGCTTTTCGTCCTGCCGGTGTCCTCGGCTAGGGAGTCGAGGGCTCCAGCTAGATCGTCGGGAACGGATACGGAGAGGAGACGGCTCATATGAAAACATCATATCTGATTCGAGAATCCAACTTCAAGAATTCAGAAGCAAGCTTCTTGAAACCGATTAGAGGTTGCGGCCCTGGCGGGTGCGCAAGCACCTCCAATCTGGTCTCGCAACATCGCTCGGCTGGCCCAAATCGGTGAGAATCAAGCTAGTTCGGAACTGGTGGCTTTCGAGATGTTGAGAGCCTTGCAGCGATTCCCGGCGGAGTTCGACCGGCGCAAGATCTACCAGAAGGCTCCGCACCCCCTCTGGCCTCTAACGAGACAAATGCTCGAAGGGACCATCTACCAACTGGGCCGTGAAGGTGAGGATGTATCGATTGAGGGGTATCGGGCGCAGGTCTTGGAAGGCGCAGCCCCGGAGCCTCTGCTCGACTGACCTTCAGCAAGCCAACCTTCGGTCTCATCTCGGTCGCAGAATCGCCGCAAGCGGCTTTTCCATGCGGGCGCTCGTCGGTCTACGAAACCGAAGGTCACAGGTTCGAATCCTGTCGGGCGCGTTCGGTGAAACCCGCTTGTGAAGCGGGTTTCCCGCCTTTCGGGGGTCACTCGAATAGTGCGCGATTGCCGCTGGGGCAACGCCTGGGGCAATGTGAGCCGGAGTGAGGTTCGATCCCGGGCCTTGCGTTGGGCTGCTGGTCCACCTACGTTCGCCGCGCAAACGCGAATAGAAGCGCCCCGGCGGCGCGCTAACGCCTCGGGGCCGGCACCGAAGTAGAAGCCTTCGATGCGAGAGAGACGGTACCGCCGTGGCGTTTTGATGGCGGCATCCCTGGCGGCTCTTTCGGTGCCCGACCGAAAGGAGGGCCGCCATGCCCGATACGACCACCATCACGGATTGCGCCGAGTGCGGTCTTCCCAGCTACGCCGCCCAGGAGGCCCGAAACCAGCGCATCGTCCTCGACTTTCTGCTTGAACAGCATCCAGCCCAGTTGACGATCCCAGAGGTTGCCCAAGCGCTGTACGCCCATCCTGGTGACTTTGCCAAGAGCGACGAAGTGGAGCGGGCGATCCGCGATCTCGTCGGCGGAGGGCTCCTGCACTGCCACGGTCCCTTCGTCTTGCCGACGCGAGCGGCACTCTACTTCTCCGGCTTGGAGATGGAGTGATGGAGGTCGCGAGGCGCTTCGGCGAGAACCTGCGCCGACTGCGCAAAGCGGCCGACATATCCCAGGAAGAGCTGGGACTGCGCTGCTCGCTCCATCGGACCGAGATCGGTCTGCTGGAGCGAGGGGCACGGGTTCCTCGCATCGACACGTTGATCAAAATCGCCAGCGGCTTGGGCATCCGGATCGACTGCGCGCTGCTCGACGGGATCACCTGGACGCCGGCCATAACCGAGGCGGGGGCGTTCACGATCCTGCCTCCCCCGGAACCCGCTGCCCTCATGGATCGGGCTGGCCTCCCTCTTGACGGATGAATTTTGGAGCTCCAGCGAGCAGACGTTCGGTTCGCACTGCGGTTCGCTCTGTAGTTCGCACCGGGGTTCGCACTGCAGTTCGTACTGCGGTTCGCACCCCCATTTTGGCTCGCACTGCTGCTCGCTCTATGGCTCGCACTGCACTTCGCACTACGGCTCGCATTGCGCCTCTCGGAAACGTCCTCTAGTCCGCTTACGGCCTAGCTTTTCGACGCTCCTAAATCGCTGACTTCTATATCCCGAAGGGGCCTACTTCCGTATCGATCCTCTCCTGTGGCTGCCGCCAAGGCACGGGATCGCCCCGTCGCCGTCAACCTCGCCTGGCTCTGCTGACCTTCGCCTATGGATGACCACCGCGCGCCTCGTTGCCACTCGGCGCGCTTGCACCTTGTAATGTTTTGTCCGTCAACGTCAAAACGGGGCGGCGCCGCGACAACGGCCCGCCCCCGGCTCACGAGGTACAAGCTCATGAGCGTTTCCCAGGATACGTCGGCCCCTGCGGCCGGTCCAGGCTGCGGCGACAAGCGGCGGCTCGTCAAGACCAAGACGCCCGGCGTCTTCAAGCGCCTCGGCGCCAAGGGCGACGTGATCGGCTACGTCTGCGTCTTCCGCAGTGCCGGCAGGCAGCGCAAGCGCAGCGCCCGCACCTACGAGGAGGCGCGGCGGATCAAGCGTGAGAGTGAGACCGACCGCGATCGTGGCGAGCTGCAGGAGCGCACGACGATCACCTTCCTGCGCCACCTGGACGAGTGGGTTGAGCGCTACCGCGGCCAGGGTCGCCGCGGCTTCCGCGAGAACACCCGCGACGAATACCGTCGCCTGATCCGGATCTACGCCCACCCGTACTTCTCAGGCAGGCTGAAGCTGGGGGAACTGACTACCTACCAGCTGGCGCGGTTCCTGGTTGGCTTGCCGACCCCGAGGAGCAGGGCAAGCGCCTCAACGACCGCACGATCGCCAACGCCGTGATGCCGATCCGCGCCAGCCTGTCAACTGCCAAGCGTGAGGGCCTGATCCGCCACAACCCCGCCCAGGGTCTCGCACTGCCCCAGCGCGAGCAGATCCCTGGCGAACGGGAGGAGATCAAAGTCTTCAGCCGCGAGCAGCTTGCCGCGATCCTGGCGATGGCCCCTGAGCGTCAGCAGCCGCTGTTCGAGCTCTTAGCGACCTGCGGCCTGCGGATCAGCGAGGCGATCGCCCTCCAGCGCCTGCACCTTCAGCTCGACGGCCCAGAGCCCGAGGTATGCGTCCGCCGCGCCATCGTCCGCGAACGGATCGAGCCACCCAAGAGCAAATACGGCCGCCGCGAGGTCCGCTTACCAGCGCCGCTTGTGTCAAAGCTGCGAGACCATCTCGCCGTCCAGCCGGATCAAGACTCGACCGCCCTGGCCTTTCCCAGTGAAGCGGGCGGACCGCTCGACCCCAACAATCTCCGCCGCCGCGTCCTCAAGCCGCTCGTAGAGGAGGCCAACGTCCCCTGGGCGGGCTTCCACACGTTCCGCCACACCTTTGCCTCGCTCCATCTCAGCCAAGGCACCAACCTGCTCCAGCTAAGCCGCGCCCTTGGCC
Source organism: Solirubrobacterales bacterium (assembly GCA_049796515.1). Lineage (GTDB taxonomy): Bacteria > Actinomycetota > Thermoleophilia > Solirubrobacterales > 70-9 > VRUE01. Next base: position 13,650 of record JBAREU010000116.1, on the reverse strand, counting down.
ACCACTCGCCCGCCTTCACGCTGACCCGCTACACGCATCTGCTGCCGGGAGATGCGGCACCGGTCCTTGATCTGCTCGCAGACTGATCCGAGTGGACTCTGACAGAGGTCTTTCTTCACTCAGGCCGGTTGGCGCCATTTCGTGCCGACAGAGATACTGCCGCGTCATGAACTTTGAAACCAAGACGATTCCGGTTGGGCAGCTAATGCTCGACACCAAAAATCCTCGTCACGGCGAACTTGAGTCTCAGCGGGCGGCTATCGAAAGTCTGATCGCAAGTCAGCGTCAGAAGCTGATTGTCCTCGCCAACGACATCTTGAAAAACGGACTCAGTCCGATCGAGCGCCTCATGGTGCTGAAAAGCAAAAACGGCTACACCGTGGTCGAGGGAAACCGACGTCTTACGGCAATCAAGCTGCTGAACAACCCCGCGCTTGCTGATGGCACACCGATCGCCGCCGCGATCAAGCGCTTGTCCAGCAAAGGATCTGCTCCGAGCGAGGCAGATTGCTCGATAGCTTCCTCTCGAAAAGCTGCCGCGCACTGGTTGGAAATCCGGCATGGGGGCGAGTCAGAAGGTGCTGGTGTCGTACCTTGGAGCGCCTACGCCGCGAACCGCTTCAAGAGCAAACCGGGCAGGGAGGCGGCGGCCGCGATGGCCTTCCTCGAAGCGGTCGCCGATGGCTATCCGAGTAACGACCTGCTTCAGGAGCTTGCCCAGGAAGTAGGCGACAAGAAGATCACCACCCTCGGCCGCCTCGTCCTTGACGAGAACTTTCGCGATAAGGCTGGCATCGAACATCGCGATGGCCGCGTTTATTTCCACTTCGCAGCCACTGACCTCGAGTCTTTCGTTGAGCACGTCTTGGGCGACCTGGCTGCCGATATCGGGGTGAGCCAGCTACGCACCGAGCCGATGCGAGCCAAGTATCTCGAAGGCACCCCGGAACTGAAGACCAGCAAGCGGACGAAAACGGCCAAACCACTTGGCTCAAAACCTGCTCCCAAGCCTCAGTCTGCGCCGAAACGCCGCCGCCCGGCTGCCAAGCCGAAGCCGCTTAAGAACCTCTCTCTCGACAAGCTGGGCAACAAGACCCAAGCTCTACTGGGCGAGCTGCGCCAGTTGAATCCCGAAAAGACCCCGCATGCCGTCGCCGTTTTGATTAGGGCGATCCTCGACCTCACGATTGACGAGTTTCTCGATAAGAAGAATCTGTCGAGAGATCAAAAACTAAAGAAACGCATCAAGCGATGTTTGACTGCCGTGGACTCGACCGGGAAGGATCAGCGCTTCAAGGCGGTACGAGTAGGCCTTGAGGACGGCACCAGTCTCTATGCCGTTGCGACCCTTCACGAATTCATGCATAACCGGCTCTTTCACGCTGATCGCAGCCACGTTGAAGCGATTGCCGAAAACATCGAGCCGTTTCTGCAGGCATTGAACGACGATGTCTAGGGTTCCCACCCGCTATCTCAGCCCCCTTCGCTATCCGGGGGGCAAGGGCCGCTTGGCGAAGTTTGTCAGGGCGCTCCTCGAAAGCCAAGCTCCTCGGCCAACGCGGTACGTAGAGCCGTTCGCCGGCGGTGCTGGCGTGGGCCTTCGCCTGCTCGTCGATGAGCTAGTTGACGAGATCGTGCTCAATGACCTCAATCCCGGTATCGCTGCCTTTTGGCGGGCGGTCTTCGCAAATCCAGTTGAGCTCCTAGCGCGGCTTGACGCCTGCTCTGTAACAGTTGAGGAATGGCATTCCCAGCGGGCTATCTACCTTGCTGAGCCCGATGACGACGTCGACCTCGGCTTTGCGTTTTTCTTCCTTAATAGGACCAACCGATCGGGTATTCCGGACGGGAGGCCGATTGGCGGCTACGAGCAGACTGGACCCTGGAAGATCGATGCTCGCTTCGATAAGGCTGGACTAGCGAACCGGATCCAGGCACTTTCTTCCTACGCGACCCGTGTGACCGTGCGCCAGACTGATGGAATCGGCCTTATCGAGCATTACCTCGATGATCCTGCCGCAATCATTTACGCCGACCCTCCCTACTTGGGCAAGGGCGACGGCCTCTATCTCGACACTCTTGGCTGGGACGACCATCTGCGGCTAGCTGGCTTGTTGAAGGCTGGCGGCCGCTGGCTCATCACTTACGACGCGGATTCGCGCGTAACCGAGGATCTCTATGCGGGACTCCGTTGTGCTGAGTTCACCCTGTCGCACAGCGCCGCTGTCCAGCATGTGGGCAGGGAGTACGCAGTGTTTGCCCCCTCGCTAGCTATTCCGTCGCTTAAAGGCCTGGGTGGCAAGGCCGCCTTTGTTCCATCGGTTTAGACGGCGATCCGCCTGGCTCCATTTCTCGCCCAGCGAACTCAGGCCCTACGTAAAGTTCGGACACAACCTCACCGAGCTGGCGGCCGCGCTCGATGACGATTCGTTCTAGGCGCTTCACGTTCGTCACTCTTGATGTTCACGAGAAGCGAAAGCTTCGCGTCGGGATTGCCCTCATGTATCTCGATTTGGTCTGGGTGGGCACAATCTAGCTCGGCATCAAATCGCCGGGCCGAGAATCGGAATCGGACATCTCAAGAGCCGATGATTCTACGCTCGCTTGAGGCCTGTTGTCTGCGCTACTGTCCCGCGTATCGTGAGTGCTTATTACCTACGAATTCTCGACCATGTCCTTGGGGCCATGCTCCGCGTCGAGTTCAAGACGGACGGGCGCGAGATCATCGACTACGCCGTCGTCTTACTGCTGGCGCGCGACGGCCCCACGGAGACGATTCGGGTCTACGACGGCGCTCATGGGCACAACGAGATGCACCGATACACGCGAACCGCCGGGAAGCAGCCAGGGGAGCCGTTCCATGCCGGTACCCTTGGGGAAGGAATGCGCGCCGCAATCGATCTGGTCGAGCGCGGCTATGGCGAGATGATCGAAGGATGGGAAAGGCAATGAGCATTGACAACGGGCGCTCACCCGCCGCCAAAATCATGGATGAAGCGATCGACCTCGCGATCGAGGGCCGCTCGCCCTATCCCGACCGGGCTGCCTTCATCGACGCCGATACGGCATCGGCCGGCCACGAGATCAAGCGCGCAGCCGACGAAGGGCTTCCCGTCGTCCTCGTTGCCGACGACGGCAGCACTCGCGTCCTGATGCCCGAAGCGGCAACCCGCTAGCGCTGCCTGGCGGGCTCCTGGGGCAACAAATGGGGCAACATGCCCCACAGACTCCAGCCGATCCCAGCGGAACTCGATTCGCCGGAAACCGCCCGAAATCGGGCTCCACGTAGTCCAGCCGATCCACCGGCTCGGGCTACGAAACCGAAGGTCACAGGTTCGAATCCTGTCGGGCGCGTTTCTCGCTGTTCCGCGGCTCACCGACGGCTGAGCGGCGGCCGGCTCAGCCGGAGAGCACGGCCTCCATCTTCGCCAGCTGGGCCTCGATCCCGGCTGAGATCCCGTCGCAGATCTGGTGCACGCCGGGGTCGGCGATCCGGTAGATCGAGCTGGTCCCGCGCTTGCGGCGCGAGACGAAGCCCTCCGCGTGGAGGGCAGCGAGGTGCTTGGAGACGTTCTGCTGCGAGCCCCCGACCAGCTCGGCGATCTTCCCCACCGAGGCCTCGTTTTGGCGGCGCAGGATGTCGAGGATCCGCAGCCGGGTGGGATCGGAGAGGGCGCGAAAGCGGCGCGCGATCAGCTCCGCTGCCTCTGGGGTCAATCGAGTCTGCCTCATGTGATCATTGTACAGTTCACAACTGATAAGTTGATAAACTGTCTAGTTGTAAACTGGTGAAGGAGAGAATATGGGCACGGCACAAAAGCTGGGACCGATCGGGCGGCTGGGGCGCTACGCAGCGACCCACAGACGGGGAATCTTCCTCGCCTGGGCACTGATTGCGGTGGGCCTCGGGTTGCTGGCGCCCCGGGTCGAGACGGCGCTCTCCGGCGCCGGCTGGGAGGCCAGCGGCTCGGAGTCCGTCCGGACCCGAGACCAGCTCCAGCGCGAGTTCCGCGGCGCCGGCTCTTACGCGCTCCAGGTCGCGGTCCACTCCTCTGGGGCGGGAGCGAGTGCGCCGCGGCTCCAGCGCACCGTGGCCGCGGTTGAACGGGTGCTGGCCGCCGACCCTGCGGTCGGCGCCGTCATCCAGCCGCGCCCCGGCGCATCGATCTCCGCCGATGAACTGACCGCGATCGTTGTCGGCACCGCCGCCCGCGGGCCGAACGAGATGGTTGCCGCCGCCGATCGTCTCAGGCCCGAGATCGCCGCCGCCGCTGGACCGAGAGTCGAGGCGAACCTGACCGGCGCCGCTGCCATGTGGGCGGACTTCAACGAAGCCAACCGCGAGGCGATGCTGAAGTCGGAGCTGATCTCCTGGCCGGTGACGCTGGCGATCCTCGTCCTCGCCTTCGGCTCGCTGGTAGCCGCGGGCCTGCCGCTGATGCTGACGATCATCGGCCTCGTCGCCTCCGCCGGCGTTCTCTACCTCGGCACCTCGATCTCGCCGATCTCGATCTGGGCGATGAACTTCGCGCTGATGTTCGCGTTGGCGCTCGGGATCGATTACGCGCTGTTCGTCGTCATGCGCTTCCGCGGGGCGCTCGCGGGCGAACGCACCGCGGTCGAGGCAGTTGCCGAGACGATGGACGGTGCCGGCAAGGCGGTCCTCTTCTCCGCCCTCACCGTGCTCGTCTCGATCTCGGCGGTGCTGCTCGTTCCCAGCCCCGCCTTCCGCTCGGTCTCGCTGGGGATCATGGTCTCGGTCCTGTTCGTGCTGGCGGCGACGCTGACGCTGCTGCCGGCGGTGCTGGCCAAGCTCGGGCCCAGGGTCGACCGGCTGTCCCTACCCTGGGCCGGCAGCGGCGATCGCGGCTCGCCGCGGCTCGCTCGCTGGGGGGAGCTGCTGTGGCGGCGCCCATTCCTGTTCGGCGGCATCGCCCTGGTCCTCCTTGTTGGCCTCGCCCTCCCGGCCCTTAGCCTGAAGACGGGGATGCCGTCGATCAGGGCCGTCCCTAAGGACGACTCCTCGCGAGTCGGCTACCGGCAGGTCAGCGCCGCCTTCGGCGCGGGCGCGCCGGCGACGATGCAAGTCACCGCGCCGCACTCAATCCGTACGGCGGTGGTGGAGGGGCTGGAAGACGACCCCGGCATTGCTTCCGTCGCTGCCCCCGTTGCCGGCGCAGGCGAAGCGGTCCTGATCGGCGCGGTGCCAACCAGCGCCGCCGCGACCACCGACTTCGGCGACACGGTCGAGCGGCTGCGAGACACGCTGCCCCCGGCCGCGCTGGTTGGCGGCGCGGCCGCCGAGAATCACGACCTCGAGTCGGCGCTGGCGGCGAAGACGCCGCTGGCGATCGGGCTCGTCGTCGGGCTCGGGTTCCTGCTGCTGCTGATCGCCTTCCAGGCGCCCCTGGTGGCGGCGATCGCGGTTCTCGCCAACCTGCTCTCGACCGCCGCCGCCTTCGGGGTCGCCAAGCTGATCTTCCAGGACGGTCACCTGAGCGGCCTGCTCGGCTTCGAATCGCAGGGCTTTCTCGACGCCTGGGGGCCGATCTTCTTCTTCGCGATGATCTTCGCGATCGCGATGGACTACACCGTCTTCCTGCTCTCCTCGGCGCGGGAACAGTGGGAGCGGACGGGAGACGCGAAGGAGGCGATGGTCGGCGGGTTGGCCCGCTCGGGGCGCGTCGTCCTCGCCGCCGGCGCGGTGATGGTCGCGGTCTTCTTTACCTTTGCCCTCTCGGGACCGCTGCCACCGAAGGAGATGGGGGTAATCCTCGGCGTCGCCGTCCTCCTCGACACCTTCCCGGTCCGCCTGCTGTTGCTGCCGGTGTTTCTGCGGCTCGCCGGTCAGGCGGCCTGGTCGATGCCCTCCTGGCTCAACCGCACGCTGCCCGACGTCCGCTTCGGGCACGGCAACTAGCGACCACCTGAGTTACGTCTCCAGCCAGGTGCCCTTCGGGCCGAGGTTGTGGATCGGGGTGTCACCGATCTGGCTCTGGCAGCCCCAGGACTCATGGATGTGGCCGCAGACGGCGAGGCGAGGGCGCTTCTCCTCGATCGCCCGCAGGAGGGCCTGGCTGCCGAAGTGGTCGCCGCTGCCGTTGGCGTCGCAGTGGCCTTGCGGGGGTGAGTGGAGGACCAGGACCGCGCCCTCCGGACAGGGCGCCAGCTTCTGCGCGGCGGCCTCGTCGTCGAGGTCGAAGCTCCAGTCCCAAGGGGTGACCGGCACGCCGGCGCCGAGGCCGTAGAACTCGACGCCGTCGATCGTCGTGCCGCCGCCATGCAGGACGGTGGCGGCGCTCCAGCCCGACGCCGCCTCGCGCAGGGCGTCCTCGGTCTCGTTGTTGCCGGGGACCAGCACAGTCGGTGCCTCGATCGCGGCCAATGCCCCAATCGCCTCCTCGAGCCCCTCGTGCACCGAGGCGAAGTCGCCGGCGCCGATCACCACGTCGGCCTCGCCCGACATCTCGACCAGCTCGGCAGCCCGGCCGAGATTGCGGTGAAGATCGCTGAAGGCGAGCAGCTTCACGCCCCCAACTTACCTGCCGCTCGAAGATTTACACTCTTGGCACACATATGTGAGTTTTTGTCTGCTATAGATGGGTCATGGAGGCAATGAGAGAGAGCTGGACCGATCGGCGGCTGGACGATTTCGCGGCCCACACGAACCAACGGTTCGATGCGATCGACAAGCGCTTCGACCGAGTCGACGCCGACATCCGCGAGCTGCGGACCGAAATGAATACCCGCTTCGACGCCATGCAGCGCACGACGATTCAGTTCGGCGGCATCATGATCGTCGCGCTGATCGGGCTGATTGCGGCCCAGGTCGGCCTCTTCGTCGCGGTTCAGCCCTGAGCGCTAGGCCTCAGCCGTCGCCGTACGGCGCGGCAGGCGCTCGCGCCAGCGCTTCGCCGGCGCCTGCTCAGCCATCGCCTGCAGATCGAAGTAGAGCAGGGTGCGGCCGATCGCTATGTAGGGGACGAGCAGGGCGAAGACGAGGGCACCGATCGCGTTGATCAGGACCAGCGAGATGTCGGCGAAGATCAGGGCGAAGCCGAGCGCCGGGCCGGTGACGACGCCGATCAGCCAGAAAACGGCGGCGACGCGCAGCGTGTACCACCAGCGACCGCGGACCAGGTCGGAGCTGCCGCGGAAGGCCTCGCGCAGCGGCTTGTCCTCGAAGAGGATCTGCTGCTGGATGAAGAGCCAGCCGACGTATTTCCAGGCGGCGATGGGGATGCCGATCACGCTGATCAACATCAGGAACACGCCGAGCGTCGCCAGCAGCTGGGCGCCGACGACACGGCGGAAGCGCTGCCACATGCCGCGGTACGCGGCGAGGAAGCTCGCGTCACCTGTTTCGCTGATGTCTCGCACGGCGACGATCACGACCGCGGCGATCAGCGCCGAGGCGATCGGGCCGCCGATTCCGCTCAGCACTTCGCCCAGCGCGACGTGCAGGCCGGTAAGCCCGACCTCCTCGTCGAGCTGGCGTCCGGGATCGCCCGTGAGCAGCCAGGTGAGCGCGTTGAAGCCGCCGACGATCGGGATCGCGGTCACGCCGATCAGGGCGAAGGTGCGCCAGTGCCGGTGGTAGAGGCCGGCCGAGGCGAACAGCAGCTGGCCAAAGGCGCGGCCGCGGCGCAGGTCGCCTAGGTCCAGCGGCAGCCAGCGCGTGCGCCAGGCGATCAGCACGAAGAGCAGCAGCAGCGCGAGCGGGATCGCGATCAGCACCCATTTCGAGTCCTGGGTGTGGTTGAGGAAGGAGGTGACCTCGGCGACGGCACCGCAGAACTCCTTGGTGATCGTCGGGCCAAGGACCGAACCGGCCGGCAGGCGCGGGCTGGTCGAGCGGATTTCTTCCATCCAGGTCATCGGTGCCAGCCAGCGGTCCTTGCTCGCCGGCCCGGTAGGCCCGTTGTTGAAGCCCTCCTCCCACTCACCCCAGCGGCCTTCGTAGTCGAGCCAGCGGTAGGGGCTGTTCGGGCCCGGATGGGTCGGCACCTGGATCGGCTCGACGACCAGGCGGCGCAGCGGCGCGCTGGTGTCGTCGCAGCCGACCCCTGACCCCTTGCGTCCGTTCTCGACGTAGACGGCGGCCTCGTAGAAGGTCGCGTGCGAGCCGGCCGCCGGGTAGACGACCGGGTGCGTGCCCTCCTTCTCGACCTTACCGTCGGTCCACTCCGCCTTCTCCCCGCCGCCGTGTTGGAAGAGGCCGATCTCGCTTGGGCCTTCTTCGAGCGCCCGGCGCGGGTCGGACGATTCAAAGACGACCTGCATCCCCTCCCAGTCGCCCTCGTGCAGGTCGTTGAACTGGTTGAAGTACCAGAAGAACCAGTACTGGACGGCGAGCCCGGGCCGCCCGGCCTCGCGGGCGATGTGGGCGTAGGTGACCGCCGGCGCCTTGCCTTCGCGCTTCAGCTTCTCGAAGTCGCGGGCGTACTCGCAGGTGTCGCCGAGCGGGTTGCCCGGGATGTTGAGGTGGTAGTCGTCGCCGAGCTTGGCGATGTCCGCCGCGGTCGGGCCGCGTTTGAGGATCGTTTCATCGCCGTCCGCGTCGGCTTCGGTCAGCTCGACCGCGGGGTTGCCAAGCACGGTGTCGACCGTCGTCGCCTCGTACTGCTCGCCGTCGATGTCGCAGATCTCGTCCCGTTCGCGCAGCATCAACCGCGGCGCGTAGGCCTTGATCAGACGCTGCTCGGCAGTCCGTTCAGCGGACTGGGCAGCGACCGTGGCGCCTGGAGCGGCGAGGCAGAGCAGGGCCAGCGTCGCACACGCGAGTGCCAGCCAGCGGCCCATCGCCGTCAACGTACCAGCGCTAACCCGCCTCGTCTGGGTCGGGCGCCTTGCCTGCCGGCATCCAGATCAGAGAGACGAGGAAAGCGACCGCCATCACGCCGGCCATGCAGTAGAAGACCGTGCGCGAGGAGAGGGCGAAGTCGTACTGGACGGCGGAGAAGATCTCCTTCGCCTGGGCACCTGCCCCTTCGGCGAAGGCGGCTTCGTTGCCGCCGCCGGCTTCGGTCAGCGATTCGGCAATCTGGTCGGCCTCCGACTTGGGGATCCCCTCTTCGCCCAGCGTCGACTCCAGGTTCGCCTTGTTTTCGAGGATCAGCACCGTGCCGAGCACGGCGAGGCCGATGCTCGAGCCGAAGTTGCGCACCGTTTGGGTGATCCCGGTCGCCTCGCCGTAGCGGCTGCGCGGCACCCGGTTGAGCGCGTCGGTGTTGGCCGGGCTGAGGACGAGGCCGACGCCGACGCCTGCCAGCACCATGTAGGGCCACTGGCTGCCAACCGAGAGCTCCGGCATCTCTTTCCCCCAGAGGGCGAAGCCGACCGCGGCGACCAGGCAGCCGAGCACGACCGTCGGGCGGGCGCCGCGTTCGTCGAGGATTTTGCCGCCCCGCTGGGTGGCGACGAAGAAGCCGCCGAAGAAGATCAGCAGGTAGAGGCCGGTTTCCGAGGCGCTTTCGCCGAGCGAGATCTGCGCGTACATGCTGGCGAAGAAGAAGAGCGGGATGAAGGGGATCATCAAGAGGAAGAGGATCGCGTTGTCTATAGCGAAGGCGCGGTTGGCGAAGGTGCGGATCTGCATCAGCGGGAACTTGGCCCGCAGCTCGTAGGCGACGAAGCCGACCAGCAGAGCGAGGCCGGCGACGATGCAGATCCAGGTGACCGGGCTGCCCCAGCCCCAGACGCTCGACTGCTGAAGTCCGAGCACGGCCAGCCCCATGCCGGCGGCGATCAGCACCGCGCCGCGGTAGTCGAGCGGCGCCGGGTGCTTCTCGTTCGCGGGCTTGGAGATCGCGATGAGGACGAGGGAGCCGATTGCGACCGGCACGTTGATCCAGAAGATCGCCCGCCAGGTCCACTCGGTCAGGTAGCCGCCGGCGAGCGGGCCGATCGAGGTGAAGGCGCCGGCGAGGCCGAAGAAGATCGCCAGCGCCCGGCCGCGTTCACGCACCGGGAAGGCGGCAAGAACGATCGCCAGCGCCGCCGGGAACATCAGCGCCGCGCCGGCGCCCTGGATGACCCTGAAGGTGATGATCCACGCCTCCGCCGCGCTGTCGGTCGGCGTCGCCCCGCAGAGCGCCGAGGCGGTGGCGAAGATGACAACGCCGATCACGACCATGCGCCGGTGCCCGGCGATGTCGGCGAGCCGCCCGCCGAAGGCGAATAGCGCCGAGAGCGAGAGCAGGTAGCCGTTGATGATCCACTGCACCCCGGTCGAGGAGAGTGAGAGGTCTCCCTGTAGCTCGGGGACCGCGATCGCGACGATCGTCTGGTCGATGAAGGTCATCGAGACGGCGAGGATCATCGCTGCGAGGATCAGGGTTTTGTTGCCGCCGTTGGTTTCGTCCATGCCTGTGCGGTTTGCCGCAAACCAGCCAACTCCTCCTCCGCCGATGGGCCGAAAAGGGAAGTCGGACTTCTCTTTTCGGCCCGTCGGCGGGCGGTTCCGATAGGCTGCCGCCGCTCATGCCCGACGTCTTCTGGATCGGCCTCGGAATTTCCGCCTTCTGCGTGCTCGTCGGTTTAATCGCCGGGACCAAATCGAGCACCACGCCAACCCTGACCGGGGTTGCCATCGGCGCCTTCCTCGGCCTGATGGCCGGCTTCCCGCTGCTCGCGATCGGCCTCTCGACCGCCTAGCAGCGGCGCCCAGGAATAATCGTTCTCTCGCCGGGTAGCCGCCTCTTGCGGTTCCCGCCCAGCTACAGGAACGGAGTGACATGGCTCAGGCGACTTCCATCCCCATGGTGACGCTTCACGACGGGATCGAGATCCCTCAGCTCGGCTTCGGTGTCTTCCAGGTGCCCCCCGAAGACACCCAGCGAGCCGTCGAGGAGGCGCTGGAGGTCGGCTACCGCCACATCGATACCGCCGCCGCGTACCGCAACGAGCGAGGGGTGGGGGCGGCCATCGCCGCCTCAGACATCCCCCGCGGTGAGATCTTCGTCACCACCAAGCTCTGGAACTCACAGCAGGGCTACGAGTCGACCCTGGGCGCTTGCGAGAAGAGTCTCGCCCGCCTCGACCTCGAGTACCTCGACCTCTACCTGATCCACTGGCCGGTGCCGACCGAGGGACGCACCCTCGACACCTGGCGCGCCTTTGAGCGGATCTACGACGAGGGTCGCTCGCGCACGATCGGCGTCTCCAACTTCCGCATCGAGGACCTGGAGATGCTGGGGCGGGAGGCTGAGGTGCAGCCGACGATCAACCAGATCGAGCTGCACCCCCACTTTCCCCAGGCCGAGCTGCGCGCCTGGCACCTCGAGCACGGCATTGCGACCGAGGCCTGGAGCCCGCTCGCCCAGGGCGAGCTGCTCGCCAACGAGACGATCGCCGGCGTCGCTGCCCGCCATGGCAAGACGCCAGCTCAGGCGATCCTGCGCTGGCACCTGCAGCTCGGCAACGTCGTCATCCCCAAATCGGCCACGCCCGCCCGGATCCGCGAGAACTTCGAGCTCTTCGATTTCGAGCTGAGCGACGACGATATGACCGAGATCGCCGCGCTCGACGTCGGCCAGCGGATCGGCCCCGACCCCGCCATCTTCGTCTCGCCCTAGCGCCCATAGGAATTTCGCCGACGGGCCGGAAACCCACGTAGATCGTGGAGAATCGGCCCATTGGCAGCGAGGCGCGGCGTTTGCGGCTCATCAACGCGGTTGCGGCGACCGCCTTCGTCATCGGCGGCTCGCTGTTCGCGATCGGCGCGGCGCTGGCGCAGGCGGGAGCTTCGCCGAGCCTGTACCTCTCCGTCTACCTGGTCGGTGGCGTCTTCTTTAGCTGCGGCGGTTTCGCCTCGCTCGTCCAGGTCGTCAACGAGCCCGACCAGCCGGGCGGGTTGGTGCCGAGCCGCTGGCGCTGGTGGGCGAGTGAGCCGGGGCGGTTGGCCTGGCTCAGCGCCCTGGTTCTCTTCGTGGGCACTCTGGTCTTTGCGGTCAACCTGGTCGACTCGTTTATCCAGGGTCTCGGCTCCGCCGTGGAGAACCGTCTCGTCTGGTCTCCTGACATGGTCGGCTGCGTGTTCTTCCTCGTCTCCGGACACCTGGCGATGGTCGAGATCGGTGGCGGCTGGCGCTTCTGGCGCCGCCGCGACCTCGGTTGGTGGATCGTCGCCGTCAACCAACTCGGCTCGATTCTCTTCATGGTCTCGGCTGTCGCCTCCTTCGTCCGTCCCTCGACCGGCGACGAGCTGGCGGTCGGCGTCGCCAACTGGGGGACCCTCGCTGGCGCCCTCTGCTTCGCGACGGCCGGCGTCATGCAGGAGTTCGAGCATCCCGCCGGTCCGCGCCGCCGCCGCGCCTGAAGCGGCTAGCTCGCGTCGAGGGCGCGGGCGCGGACCTTGCCGGTCGCGGTGCGCGGGATCTCGGCGACGAAGACGACGTCGCGAGGGACCTGGAAGCGGGGCAGGTGCTGCTTGACGTGGGAGCGCAACTCCTCTTCGCTGGGCTCCGATCCGGGTGCGACGACGACGTAGGCGCGCAGGCGCTGGCCGAACTCCTCGTCGTCGACGCCGACCACGACGACGTCGGCGACCGCGGCGTGACGGCCGAGCACGTCGCCGACCTCCTGCGGGAAGACGTTCTCGCCGCCGGAGACGATCATGTCGTCCTCGCGGCCGTCGATCAGCAGCCGCCCCTCCTCGTCGAGGTGGCCGAGGTCGCCCGTGTTCATCAGCCCGCCGACCGTCTCCTTCGGCGTCTCGTCGCCGGAGTAGCCGTCGAAGACGAGGCGGCCGCCGATGAAGACGTGGCCGACCTCTCCCGGGGCGGCTTCGGTGCGCTCCGCGTCGAGGACCTTGAGCGTCGTCCCCAGCGGTGGCCGGCCGACCGTACCGGGGGCGGCGCGCAGGTCGGCCGGTCCGGCGATCGCGGCGAAGCCGGTCTCGGTCGAGCCGTAGAGGTTGTAGAGGACGTCGCCGAAGGTGTCCGTGATCCCGGCCGAGGTGGAAGGCGAGAGAGCAGAGGCGCCCGAGACCACGGCGCGCAGCGACGAGGTGTCGTAGCGCTCGCGAACCTCGGGTCCGCAGCGCAGGATCCGCTCGAGCATCACCGGCACCGCGACCAGAGCGTTGACCCCGTGCCGCTCGATCGCCGCCAGCGTCTCCTCCGGCTCGAAGCGCCGCCGCAGGACGACGGTCGTGCCGAGCATCAGGCCGAGAGAGAGGAAGGCGAGCCCGAAGCCGTGGAAGGCGGGCGGGGCGACGAGGATCGGCTCGCCGGCGCGCAGCGGGATGTTGGAGAAGATCGTCGCCACCGGCCCGAGCGCCCCGCTCAGCTCCGGGTTGCGCGGGGCGGACTTGGGGACGCCGGTCGTCCCCGAGGTGAGGATCACCAGGCGGCCGCGCTCCGCCGGCCGGGCGAGCTTCCTCGCCGTGCCCGTCGCGAGTGCGTCGAGGCTCGGCCGGTCGGGCTCGCCGTCGCACCAGGCGCCAATCCGCGCTCCTTCGAACCCCGACCCCTCGAAGAGCGGCTCGAACTCCTCGTCGTGGACGACCGCGGCGGGTCGCTCGCGCTCCAGCACCTTGGCGAGCTGCGGAGCGGGGAAGTCGGTGCCGAGCAGGAGCAGGTCGGCGCCGAGCAGTGAGCCGGCGGCGATCGCCTCGACGAAGCCGCGGTGGTTGCGGCACATCACTGC
>JBAREU010000115.1:0-9141 GCA_049796515.1 Solirubrobacterales bacterium | reverse complement strand
GTGCGGCCGACGTCGCCTACAACCGCGACCGCCTCACCCAGCTCCAGTCCCAGGCCGACGGTCTCGACCCCGGCGCCGCCCGCCGCGCCGCCGAGCTCGTCCAGGACACCCGCCGCCGTCTCGACCTCAACGTCTCTGAGGAGCTCGCCCTGGAGGCCCTCTCCTTCAGGCTCGCGCGTGAGTTGACCTAGAGAATTCTCATAGACGTCACTCTGTGCGCGCCACCCGTGCGTCGCGGCTTTTTACGGTGGCGTCATGGATCCCAGCGCGTTTCCCCTGGCCTCCCTGTTGGAGTTCGTTTCCGCTCTTGGCGGGTCGCTCTTGGTCGTGACCGGGGTCCTGGCCGGCGCCTTTCGCAGCTGGGCGATCCTCATCGAGTTGCCGCCGGTTCGGATCGAGTGGATGACTGCGTTTGGGTTCGCGACAGGGTTTATCGCTACGATACTTTTTGTCGTCGCCGAACAGATTTGGAGGTAAAAATGATTCGCGGCTTGATGATCAGAACGATCTGCTTTTTATTGGGTGTGTTCCCCTTGACGGGCATCCTTCACGCTCTCGATATTTCCTCTGAACTCGCGGGTCTCACGGCGATCCTCTATGTGGCGGCTGGAGCCAATTACCTCGCCCATTACTGCGTCAAGCACCAGGACGAAATTCCCACCCGGCCAGAACGTCCCTGACGGACTCAGGTGTCAGTGAGTTTGTCGCTTGCCCGTTCTCGGGCGGGCTTGCTGCCGTTCCGCTCACTCGCCGCCTGCTCCCGCGCCTTCTCCAGCGCTCGCTCCTGGGCCAGCCTGGTGATCTGCGCCGCCTGGCGGGACATGATCACGCTGAAGTTGAGCGCCAGGCCGAGCAGCAGCAGGAGGATGATCGAGAAGAGGGCGACGTTGGTGTCGCGCACGCCCATCAGGTCGGCGACGACGCCGAGTAGGCCGGGGAAGGCGGCGCCGGCCAGCATCCCCAGGCCGGCGACGAACCAAACGACGCTGTAGCGCTCCTGCAGGCGGTCGCGGCGGATCAGCTCGAGGATCATCAACATGAAGGCGACGGCGATCGCCGCCGCCAGGATCCGCGTCTGCGAGGTCAGGTGGACCTTGGGGTCCTCGGCCGCCGCGGCCACCGTCAGCAGCACTGCCGTCATTGCTCTGCCCCCGCTCTACCCAGGGGCCCGGGCGGCTCGCCGTGCTCTGCTCGCCGCGGCCTGAACTGGCCGACGAGCAGCACGATCATCCCCTTGAAGATGAAGAAGGCCGAGCGCAGCGGGGTGAGGAAGGAGGCACCGCCGGCCCGCTCCAGCATTCGCACCGGCACCTCCTCGACCCGCAGCCCCTGGCGCACCGCCAGCTGCAACGACTCGATCTCGGCGAAATCCGGAGAGTAGTTCTCGCTGAACAGCTTCATCACTCGGCGGTTCGCCGCCCGCATGCCACTGGTCGTGTCGGTGAAGCGCTGCCGCGTCGCCAGGGTGAGGAAGAAGCGGAAGACGCTGGTCCCGATCCGCCGCGAGATCGTCGGCTGGTAATCGTCGCTCTGTGCCTCGCCCGACTCGCGGTAGCGCGAGCCGATCACCAGGTCGGCGCGGTCGGCGCGCACCTCCTCCAGTAGGCGCGCCACCTCGGCTGGCGGGTGCTGGCCGTCGGCGTCGAGATGGGCGCAGAAGTCATAGCCCTCGCGCATGGCGTAGAGGTAGCCGGTTTGCAGCGCCGCCCCGAGACCCTGGTTGAAGGGCAGGGTGGCGACGGTCGCGCCCGCCTCCGCCGCCCTTGCGCCCGTCTCGTCGATCGAGCCGTCGTCGACGACGAGCACGTCGGCGTCGGGCAGGCACGCGCGCACGCCCGCGATCACGGCGGCGACCGAGTCAGCCTCGTTCCAGGCCGGGATGAAGACCAGAGTCCTCACGTTGCCGATTCTCCCACGCGGGTCAGCCGCCACTGTGTTAGTAAGTCCTCATGAGGCGGATCGGGATCAGGTTCTGGCTGGTCGGCGCTTTCGCCGCCGTGAGCTTCCTCACGGCGGGCGTCGTCTACCTGTTCGGCGATCGCCCCCGTGCCGTGCTCGGCGCTAGCGCCCTCGGCGTGCTCGCCGGCTTCGTCATCGCGCTCGGCATCTCCCGCCGTGTGCGGCGCCTCTCCTCGGGCGCCGGTGAACTCGCCGCGGGCGCCTTCGACACCCATCTCGACGTGGGCGGGCGCGACGAGATCGGTGACCTCGCCCGCGCGCTCGAATCGATGGGCGCCGCGCTCAAAGAGAGTTTCGGTGTCCTCACCGCCGACCGCAACAAGCTGAAAGCGATCTTCGACGGCCTCACCGACGCGGTGATCGTCGTTGACGAGGACGGCACCGTGCGCTTCTCCAACAGCGCCGCGACAAAGCTGCTCGACCCGCTCGGCCAGCCGCCCGAGTCGATCCAGCCGCACCTGAAGCGGGCCGCGGACCTCGGTTTCGCCGCCCACCCGGCGCTGCGAATCGGCGACCGCGCCTACGCGATGTCCGCCCGCTCGCTGCCCAAGGAGCGGGCCGTCCTCGTCGTTGCCCGCGACCGCACCGACGAGATGCGCCGCGAGCTGGCCGAAGCCGACTTCATCTCCAACGCCGCGCACGAGCTGCGCAACCCGTTGGCCGGGATCTCCAGCGCGATCGAGGTCCTGCAGGAGGGTGCCAAGGACGATCCCAACGCGCTCGACCACTTCCTCGGCCGTCTGGCCGAGGACACCGAGAGGATGAACCGCCTGACCAAGTCGCTCCTGACCCTGGCCCGGGTCGAGTCGTTGGGTGCGGGCGAGACCGAGGCAGTCGACGTCGCCGCCGCGATCCTCGACACCGTCGAGGCGGTGGAGACCCCGCCGCACATCGAGCTGGCGACCGAGATCGAGCCCGAACTCGCCGCCCAGGGCGACCCCACCCTGCTGCGCCAGGTGATGGTCGGGTTGCTCACCAACGCCTTCAAGCACACGCCGCTGCCCGGGCGCGTTACCGTTCGCGGCCGTCGCGACGGCGAGAAGGAGGTGGTGCTGGAGGTGATCGACACGGGCCCCGGGATTCCCGAGGCGGAGATAGAGCGCGTCTTCGAGCGCTTTTACCGCCGCGACGAGTCGCGCAAACAGGAAGGCTTCGGCCTCGGCTTGGCGATCGCCCGGCGTATGGTCAGCGTCATGGGGGGCGAGATCGGTGCCGACTCGGTCGAGGGCGAGGGCAGCACCTTCTGGGTCCGCCTGCCGGTTGCACAACCCAGCCCCACGCCGGTGGCATGAGGAGGGAAGGTAAGAGATGAGCAGCGGACGGATCCTGATCGCCGACGACGAGCCCTCGGTTCGCGACTCGGTCGGCTACGCCCTCGCCCAGGAGGGCTTCGAGGTGTCCGCGGCCGCCGACGGCAACGAGGCCGCGGAGCGGGTCGGCGACGGCATTCCCTACGACCTGTTGATCCTCGACATCATGATGCCGGGAGCGAGCGGGCTCGACATCTGCCGCGACGTGCGCTCGCGCAGCGCCGTGCCGATCATCCTGCTCACCGCGAAGGACGCCGAGGTCGACAAGGTGGTCGGTCTCGAGGTCGGCGCCGACGACTACGTCACCAAGCCCTTCTCGGTGCGCGAGCTGCTCGGCCGCGTGCGCGCCCAGTTGCGCCGCCGCGAGCTCGACCGCGCGCCGCTCTCTCAGGCGGTCAAAGTCGAAGCCGGCCCGGTTGCGATCGACCTCGTCCGTCACGTCGCCACCGTGCGCGGTGAGTCGGTCAACCTGACTCGCTCCGAGTTCCAGCTGCTGCGCCTCCTCGTCGGGCGCGCCGGCGAGGTTTTCGCCCGTCGCCAGATCATGGAGGAGCTCTGGCAGACCGAGTTCGACGGCGACGAGCGCGCCTGCGACGTCCACATCTCCAACCTGCGCCAGAAGGTCGAGCGCGACCCGCAGAACCCCGAGCTCGTCCTCACCGTGCGCGGCGTCGGCTACAAGTTCGAAGCCGGCGGCGCCTGAATAGGCTCTCTGTATGAAGCGGACCCCGAACGCGGATGAGGCGGCGGCGATCGCGGCGGCGATCGCGCGGTTCGAGGCGGAGACTGCAGCGGTCGAGGCGGCGGCTGGGGACGTCGTCAGCCCGTGGCAGCGAGCGGGGTTGGTCGAGGGGGTCGGTGCGAAGAGCGTCGTTCAGAAGCATCTGGAAGGAGGGTCGCAATGGCTGTCGTGAAGATCATCGAGCTGGTCGGCAGCTCGAAGACGTCAACCGACGACGCAGCGAAACAGGCGCTCGCGCAGGCGCAGGGCACGCTGCGCAACGTCCGCGCCGTCGACATCGTCTCCACCGGGATCCGGGGCGAGAACCTGGACGAGTACCGCGCTCACGTGCGGGTCGCCTTTCTGGTCGAGGGGACCGAGGTCGATTAGTGGCTGAGGAGACGAAGGAAGTCTCCCGGGAGGAGGCGCAGAAGCTGATCGAGGACGGCGCCCAGCTGGTTGACGTGCGCGCCGACCACGAGTGGGAGGCCGGGCGCATCCCCGGCGCGACCCATCTGCCGCTGGCTGAGCTGGCCGAGCGCACCGGCGAGATCGACAAGGACCGCCCGGTCGTCCTCTACTGCCGCGGCGGCACCCGCTCGACGATGGCGACCGACGCGCTGGCCGACGCGGGCTTCGATGCCGCCAAGCTGGGCGAAGGGATAGTCGGCTGGTCCGAGGCCGACCTGCCGCTTGAGCCCGAGGCCGGCTATGTGGCCGAGTCCGGTGAGGCCGCCGCGATCCTCGAGGCGCGAAAGCGTGCCTAAGCGCGGTATCTGAGCTAAATACCCTAATCCCGGTCCGGTTTTGCTATTTTCCTCTTCGTGGAGGTCGTCGTCGATCAGGACAAGCAGCAGCGCGGCAAGGGCCGCACCGGCACGCTCGAGAACCCGGAGACCTACGAGAACGTCCCGGGGCACGTGATCCCGATCATCGAGCGCGAGTTCGACGACTTCGACAACGAAGCCGAGGATTTCCTCGCCGGCAAGATGGCCGAAGACCAGTTCATCGGCTTCCGCCTCAAACAGGGCGTCTACGGACAGCGCCAGCCCGACGTGCAGATGGTCCGCGTCAAGCTTCCCTTCGGCGGCGTCACGCCGGAGCAGATGGAGACCTTCGCCAACGTGGTCGAGAAGTGGGCCCCGCTCGACAAGGGCCACATCACGACCCGCCAGAACATCCAGATCCACCACGTGCCACTGCGCGACATGGAGTCGCTGATCCGCGAGATCTCCGCCGTCGGCCTCTCCTCGCGCGAGGGCTGCGGCAACACGGTGCGCAACGTCACCGGCGATCCTTGGGCCGGCGTCGCCGCCGACGAGGTCTTCGACCCGACGCCCTACGCCGGCGCCTACGTTCGCTACTTCGTCCGCCACCCAACGACGCAGCTGATGCCGCGCAAGATCAAGACCGCCTTCACCGGCTCCGACGAGGACCGGGCGATCACCGGCATCCACGACATCGCCTTCCTCAGTCGCGAACGCGACGGGGTCAAGGGCTTCGAGGTCCGGGTCGGCGGCGGTACCTCGATCATGGCCCGCGTCGCGCCGACCCTCTACGAGTTCGTCGAGGCCGACAACGGCGACTACCTCAAGGTCTCCGAGGCGGTGCTGCGCATCTTCGACCGCCAGGAGTGGTTGCGCGTCAACCGCGCCCGCGCCCGGATCAAGGTGCTGATCGACAAGATCGGCATCGACGCCTTCCGCGAGCAGGTCGAGGAGGAGTTGCAGGGCGACTGGGCGTCCGAGCGCGACTTCGACGTCGAGCGCCTGCGTTTCGATGACGAGGAGGAAGAGAGCGCCCCCGAGGCTCCGCCCACCCCCGCCTCGCCCAACGGCGACCGCTCCGAGTTCGACCGCTTCCTCCAGGGCAACGTGCAGCCGCAGCGCCAGGATGGCTTCGTCTCGGTCGAGGTCAAGATCGAGCGCGGCGACCTCACCCCGGAGCAGTTCCGCGGCCTGGCGGAGATCATGCGCGAGTTCACCGGCGGCTACGCGCGCAGCACCGTGCAGCAGAACCTGGTCCTGCGCTGGGTGCGCGACGAGGCGCTGTACGAGGTCTGGGACCGGCTCGGCAAGCTCGGCTTGGCCGAGGCCGGCGCGGACGAGATCACCGATGTCGTCAGCTGCCCCGGCACCGACAGCTGCAAACTCGGCATCACCAGCTCAATGGGCCTCAACCGGGCGATCAAGCAGCGGGTCGAGGAGATGGAGATCTCCGACGAGCTGACCCGCAAGATCCACATCAAGATGAGCGGCTGCCCCAACGGCTGCAGCCAGCACCACATTGCCAACATCGGCTTCTACGGTGCCTCACTGAAAGTGGGCGGCCGCCAGATGCCCGCTTACATCCCGCACATCGGCGGCAACTACGAGGGTGGCGAGGTGATCTTCGGCACGCGGCTGAAATCGCGCTTGCCGGCCAAGCGCGTCCCCGAGGCGGTCGAGCGTTGGATCAAGCTCTATGAGGCGGAGCGCGCCGAGAGCGAGGAGTTCAACGCCTTCGCCGAGCGCGCCGGCGCGCCCCGCTTCGAAGAGACGATCAAGGACCTGACGCTGCCGGCCGAGTTCAGCCTCGAGACGATGCAGCAGTTCATCGACTGGAATCGCTCCAGCCCCTACAAAGTGGAGCGGGGCGAGGGCGAGTGCGCGATATGAACCCGGTCGCCACCGCCACCATCCCGGAGATCGACGCCGAGGAGGTTGCCGCGCGCCTCGAGCAGGGCAGCGCCGTCGAGGCGATCGAGTGGATGTTCGAGACCTTCGGCCAGAGCCACTACATCGCCTGCTCGTTCCAGAAAACGAGCGCGGTGACGGCCCACCTGGCCAGCCAGATCAACTCCGACGCGCGCTTCTTCTACCTCGACACCGACGTGCTCTTCGAGGAGACCTACGAGACGCGCGACAAGCTCGCCGCGCACCTCGGGGTCGAGTTCGACCGCTTCCACAACCTGACCCTCGAGGAGCAGGCCGCACAGTACGGCGATGAGCTCTGGAAGAGCGATCCCGACGCCTGCTGCGGCCTGCGCAAGGTCGAGCCGATGCGGCGCGCCCTCTCTTCCGTAGACTGCTGGCTCGCCGGCGTCCGCCGCGAGGATTCAGCCAGTCGCGCCAAGACCCCCAAGTTCACCTGGGACAAGCGATTCGACCTATGGAAGCTGAACCCGATCGCGGACTGGACCGAGCGCGACGTCTGGAACTACATCCGTGAGCACCACCTCCCGTACAACCCGCTGCACGATCAGGGCTACCCCTCGATCGGTTGCACCCACTGCACCAAGCCGGTCGGGCCTGGCGGCTCGCCGCGCGCCGGGCGCTGGGCGGGGCTCGAAAAGACCGAGTGCGGGATCAACTGACCCAGCTGCCGCGGTAGCCGGCAACGTCTTCTAAACACCCCTTCCCCGAACGATTGGTGAGATCCCCCGCATGAGCGAGACGATGACTGAGCTGTCCCTGACCCTTGACGAGCGCCACACCGCCGACTTCGAGATGATCGGCAACGGCGGTTTCGCGCCGCTGACCGGCTTCCAGGGCTCCGCCGACTGGGAGCGCGTCTGCGCCGAGATGCGCACCGCCGACGGCGATTACTGGCCGATCCCGATCACCCTGGCGACCGAGCTCGAGTGCGAGGTCGGCGACACGGTTGAGCTGGCCGGCGACGAAGGCAAGCCGCTGGGGCGGATCAGGGTCGAGGAGAT
This sequence comes from Solirubrobacterales bacterium, assembly GCA_049796515.1. Classification (GTDB taxonomy): domain Bacteria; phylum Actinomycetota; class Thermoleophilia; order Solirubrobacterales; family 70-9; genus VRUE01. Next base: position 1,454 of record JBAREU010000115.1, on the reverse strand, counting down.
CTGGGAGCGCGACGCCAAGCGCGAGGCCGAGCAGGTCTACGGCACGACCGACGAGGCCCACCCCGGCGTCGCCGCGATCTACGAGGAGGGCAATCGCTGTATCGCCGGCCCGATCGAAGTCGACGCGCTGCCCGACCACGAGGACGCCTTCATGCGCCGCTACAAGACGCCGGCTGAGCATAAGGCCGACTTCGAGGCGCGCGGCTGGAAGAAGATCGTCGCCTTCCAGACCCGCAACCCGATCCACCGCGCCCACGAGTACCTGACCAAGGCGGCGCTGGAGACCTGCGACGGACTCTTCATCCACCCGCTGATCGGCAAGACCAAGGCGGGCGACATCCCCGCCGACGTGCGTATGCGCTGCTACGAGGTGCTGATGGAGAAGTACTACCCGACCGACCGGGTGGTGCTCGGCGTGAAGCCGGCGAAGATGCACTATGCCGGCCCGCGCGAGGCTGTGCTGCACGCGATTGTCCGTCGCAACTACGGCGCGACGCACTTCATCGTCGGCCGCGATCACGCCGGCGCTGGCGATTACTACGGCACCTACGACGCGCAGAAGATCTTCGACGAGATCGACATCGACGAGCTCGGGATAGAGCCGCTGATGTTCGAGCACACCTTCTGGTGCAACGAGTGCGAGGGTCTCGCCTCCGGCAAGACCTGCCCGCACGATTCCGAGGCGCACCTGTTCCTCTCTGGGACGAAGGTCCGCGAGATGCTCGGCAACGGCGAAAGGCCGCCGCACGAGTTCTCGCGCGACGAGGTAGCCGACATACTGATCGACGCTTACAAGGAGGACTGACGTAGCGATGGCTGGCGAGCAAGGCTTCACCCTCTGGTTTACCGGGCTCTCGGGCGCGGGCAAGACGACCATCTCCAGGCTGCTGGAGGGCCACCTGCGCGAGCGCGGCTCGAAGCTGGAGATCCTCGATGGCGACATCGTGCGCGAAAACCTCTCCAAGGGCCTCGGCTTCTCCAAAGAGGACCGCGACACGAACATCCGCCGCATCGCCTTCGTCGCCGACCTGCTCAGCCGCAACGGCGTGCCGGTGATCACCGCGGCGATCTCCCCCTACGCCGAGATCCGCGACGAGGCGCACGCGATGATGGGCGAGCGCTTCATCGAGGTCTACGTCAAGGCGTCGGTCGACACCTGCGCCGAGCGCGACGTCAAGGGGCTCTACGCGAAAGCGTTCGCCGGCGAGATCAAGGAATTCACCGGCGTCTCCGATCCTTACGAGGTTCCCGAGAACCCCGACGTGGTCTGCGACACCGAAGGGGAAACGGCTGAGGAGTCGGCGCAGAAGTTGATCGAGTACCTCGAGTCGCGGGATCTGATTCCGGCGGCTGCGGTTACTGCTTAAGGCCAGAGGAGGAGGGGCGGCAGTCCTCTCCCCGGACAAACGCCGGGCTAATTAGCCCGGCGTTTGTCCGGGGAGAGGACTGCCGCC
>JBAREU010000114.1:0-2767 GCA_049796515.1 Solirubrobacterales bacterium | reverse complement strand
GCTCGAGGCCGCGCAGGTGGCGGTTGGGGCGACCCTTGTAGTGAAGGCGCGCGACCGGCTCCTGACCGATGTAGCAGCCCTTCGTGAAGCTGACCGCGCGCTCGACGATGCCGGCCTCGGCGGGCATCGTCTCGGTGCTCATCTCGGCGCCGAAGCGGGGAATGCCGGCCTCGATTCGCACCACCTCGGCTGCCTCGGGGCTCACCTCGGCGGCGCCGGCGGCGATGAGGACGTCGCGCAGGCGCTCGGCATCGGCCAGCTTGGCGATCAGGTCGATGCCGCCGGCAGTGCCCACGGCGAGGCACTCGATGCCGCCGACTGTGACCGCTTCGTTGGCATTGTCTGGCAGCGCCGCGGCACCGGCAATCTCGACGCTGCGCGGCCCGATCAGCGAGAGGATCGCCCGCCCGGCGGTCAGCTCGGCGATCGTCACATCGCGGCCGATCTTGTACATCTCGAGATGGCGTCGCGCCGCCTCCAGCGCCTCTGGCTCGGTGTCGATCCAGATCTCCTCAGCGGAGGTGCGCAGGACCCGCATGTCGGCCTGCATGTGGCCCTTGCGGTCGAGCAGGGCGGCGTACTGGCCCTCGCCGGGGGCGAGCGCCTCGACGTCGTTGGTCAGCTGGCCCTGCAGGTACTCGGCCGCCTCGCCGCCGGTGACGCTCAGCTTGCCGCGCCCGGAGCGGTCGAGCAGGCCGCATTCCTCGCGTAACTGTCGGTACTGGGCGTCGAGCTCGAGTGTCGTCGCGACATCTGCCATCTGCCTCGATTCTAGGGCGGCTTTTGACCCGTCTGATTTTGATGTATCGAAATCCGTTTTTAGATGTGTCAAAATCTCCGCCATCGACTTTTCCGCCACCTCATTCTCCGCCCGATGAGCGACCGCCGTCTCAGCCGCCGCGCCCTGCTCGGCGCGGCTGCGACCGTCCCCGCTGCCGCCGGCCTGCACAGTCTGATCTCCCGTGGTGGGATCGGCGGCGAGGCCGCCTTGGCCGATCCAGCCAGTGGCAATGGCGCTGCCGGCCACGCCGGTCACGGCCGCTTCGCCCATGCCAGCTTCGCGCCGGGGCGTTCGGTGAACCACCGCGCCAACGGCTTCGACCCAACCGAGGTCTTGCGCAACTTCGACTGGGGCAAGACCAAGCGCCTCGCCAGCGGCCGCCTGCTGCGCGAATGGACCCTCGTCGCCCAGGACAAGGAGATCGAAGTGGCGCCGGGGGTGAAGTACGAAGCCTGGACCTACAACGGCCGCGTCCCCGGGCCGACCCTGCGCGCCCGTGAGGGCGAGAAGCTGCGGATCCGCCTCGTCAACTCCTCCAACCACCCGCACACGATCCACTTCCACGGCATCCACCCGGCGCAGATGGATGGCATGCCGGGGATCGGCGAGCGCCAGGGGGGCGGCCAGGTCGAACCGGGGGAAAGCTTCACCTACGAATTCGACGCTGAGCCCTTTGGCCTCCACCTCTACCACTGCCACGTGGCGCCGCTCGCCGCCCACATCGCCCGCGGCCTCTATGGCGCCTTCATCGTCGACCCGAAGAAGGGCCGCCCAGAAGCGGACGAGATGGTGATGGTGATGAACGGCTTCGACACCAACTTCGACCTCGCCAACGAGGTCTATGCCGTCAACACGGTCGGCTTCCACTACATCAACGAGCCGATCCGGGTGAAGCGCGACGAGCTGACGCGGATCTACCTCGTCAATGTGCTCGAGTACGACCCGCTCAACTCCTTCCACGTCCACGCCAACTTTTTCCAGCACTACCCGACTGGGACGTCGTTGGAGCCGAGCGAATTCACCGACACGATCGTGCAGGGGCAGGGCCAACGGTCGATCCTCGAGCTGAAGTTCCCCTTCGACGGCGACTACATGTTCCACGCTCACGTCAGCGAGTTCGCCGAGCTGGGTTGGACCGGCTTCTTCCGCGTCGGCGACCCCTCGCTGCTAAGCAGCGCGGCCGCTGCCGCGGCGTACTGCAAGCTGCCCTGGGGCGGCGAAGGAGGTTCCACCTAATGGAGGCGGCGGCGCGAGCCGAGCGGGCCGGCGGCGGCCTGCCCGCCTGGGCGCTCGGGCTGATCCCTCTGGCCCTGATCGCGGCGGCGATCGGCGCCTTCGCGCTGCTCGGCGGTCCCGGTTTGGGCGAGCGGACCGGGCCGCCGGTCGAGGAGCTGAGCGTCGAGCGCACGGTGCTGAAGCCGGGGACGATCGAGCTAACCCTGCGCAACGACGGGCCCGATCCGGTCGAAATCGCGCAGGTCGCCGTCAACGACGGCTTCGCGCCGTTCAGCACCGACGGCGGACGTGAGATCGGCCGCCTCGCTTCGACCACGCTGCACGTCTCCTATCCCTGGATCGAAGGCGAGGCCTACGAGATCTTCATCCTCACCTCCTCTGGCGGTACGGTCGACGCCGAGATCCCGGTCGCGACGGAAACGCCGGCGGCCGACCTCGACTTCTACGGCCTGATGGCCCTGCTGGGCATCTACGTCGGCGTCATCCCCGTCTGCTTGGGGATGCTCTGGCTGCCCTTCGTGCGGCGGATCGACGCCCGCTGGATCGCCGGCCTTCTCGCCTTCACCGTTGGCCTACTCGCCTTCCTTGCGATCGACGCTGGGCTGGAGGGGCTGGAGATCGCAGCCGAGGCGCCCGCCGCCTTCGGCGGGGCCTCCCTCGTCTTCGCCGGGGCGCTGATCGCCTACCTGCTGTTGGCTGCGGTTGACGCCTACCTGCGCCGCCGCGGCGAGCTTTCGAGTGGGACGGGGG
>JBAREU010000113.1:0-11785 GCA_049796515.1 Solirubrobacterales bacterium | reverse complement strand
GCGACAGGACCCGCGGGCCATCACCCATGACCTCATATTCCGAAACCCTGAACCCCCGTTTGTCCCGCGATCCGGTCAGCAACAGAGACGTCCCAGGCGACAGCTTCTGCGCCACCCAAGGCTGGTTGAACCAGGTGGCCCGTACGGATCCGCTTTCATCGCCGACTTTCACGGAGAGGATCGAGAGGCCGCGACGCCGGAACGCGCTCGGCTTCGCCCCGAGCACTTCGACCAGCACCGTGGCCTGCACCTTTGGCTCTAGATCAGCGACCGGGAGAATCGTACGGTCCCGGTGGCTGTGCGGGAAGCGCAGCAGCAGGTCGCCGACGGTCCCGATTCCCGCCTCGGCAGCTGCTTCCGCCAGCTTCGGACCGACCCCTTCCAGAGCCTCCAGCGAGATGTCGAGGGCGCTCGGCCTTGGCCAGTGAACGGGCGCGTCGAGAAGCTGCTCTTTCGTCAGCTTGGAAGCGCCCGCGAACGAGCGGGCTACTGCGCCGCTAGCAGCCACCACCAGCTCGGCTGTCCCCCCTCGTGGGTCTCGACCTCGACCCCATCGGGGACGTGCGTATCGATCTCTGCCAGCGGGATCGGGGCATCCTTGCCGGCCAGCACGGTGACGATCTCGGCACCCTCGGCGAGGCGTTCGATGGTCGTTGCCAGGGTCGACCCGGCGCCGCCCCAGGCGACGATCTCCTCGTCGACGAACCCAACGGCGTCCCCCTTGCGAAAGCGGCCCTGGGCATCGTCACGGGCAGCCGGCGCCACACCGCCGGAGACGATCCCCTCCAACGCCTCGGCGAGCCGCGTGACGTTCTCCTCCGCCGGCACACTGGGATCGAGCTCGACCAATGCCAGCAGGCCAGCCTGCTGCGAGGTCGCCGGGGCGACCCAGGCAGGCTTCTCGGACAGCTCGCAGGCCCGCTCGGCGGCCATGATCACGTTCGAGGAGCTGGGCAGGACGAGCACCTCCTCCGCCCCTACCTCGTGGATCCCCGCCAGCAGCTCGTACGTGGAGGGGTTGAGGGTCTCGCCGCCGGGGACGACGTGCGCTCCCAGCTCGGCGAAGAGCCGCTCCAGGCCATCGCCCGCGGCGACCGCAAGCGCACCCGTGCGGCCGCCCTGCAACCGCGCCTGCCGCTCGGCGATCTGCTCGCGCATGTCGGCGACGTCGAGGTTGGTTACCTCCCCTACCCCCTCGAATAACGCCACGGCGGCTTCGGGCTCATCGGTGTGGACGTGGACCTTGAGCGTCACCTCGTCGCCGACGACGAGCACCGAATCTCCCAGGCCCTCCAGACGGGGGAGGAAGTCCCGCGCGTCGAGGCCGGTGCCGGAGACGATGAAGTTGGTGCAGTAGCTGTAGCGGCTGTCCTCGTGACTAGGTCGGCTTATCTGCGGCGCCTCCTGGTGGGAGATCTCTGGCGCGGCGGCATCGTCGCCGCGCAGCCCGGCGACAACACCGGCGAGGATCAGCACGAGGCCATAACCGCCGGCATCGACGACACCCGACTCGCGCAGCACATCGAGTTGCTCGGGGGTCCGCTCGACCGCGCGCTGGCCGTCGGCGATCGCCTGCTCAAGCACCTCGGCGAGGACGGCGTCCTGCTGCTCGTCGCTCACCCCCCGGTCGAGGCGCTGCCTGTCCGCCTCCAGGTGGGCGAGCTGACGGGCGATCGAGTGGGCCATCTCGCGAAAGACGGTCAGCATCGTCCCCTCCGCCGGGTTGCGGACCGACGCGTACGCGGCGTCTGCGGCGCTGGCAAACGCCGATGCGACCAGGACGGGGTCGACCAGCTCGCCGGGGCGGCTCGCCAACTCCTCGGCGGCACCGCGAACGATCTGGCTGAGGATCACCCCCGAGTTGCCCCGCGCACCCATCAGCGCCGCCCGGGCCAGCGCCTGGACGAGCCGGGTACGGCCTATCTCGTCGACCTCGAGACCGTTGAGCCTCTCGAGCTCCTCCATCACGGCGCGCATCGTCATTGCCATGTTGTCGCCGGTATCGCCGTCGGCGACCGGGAAGACGTTGAGATCGTTGACCTCCTGGCGGCGCTCCTCCAGGTGGGCATAGGCGGACGTGACGACGCGCCGGAAGCGCGCGATCGAGGGATCGGGCATCGGTCAAGAATCTAGCTGCCGCGGGCGGATGCCCCTCACAGAGGGCCCACCGGGGCATTCGCTACGGTGCGACGCTCGATGCGACGCTTTGCCACCTGGTGCACCGGGCACCGCAAGACCGTGATCCTCAGCTGGATCGTCGCCCTGATCGCGGTCGGCATGGTCTCCAGCTCAGTCGGCTCGGAGTTCTCCGAAGACTTCAAGCTGCCGGCCTCCGACTCGCAGGAAGCCTTCGACCTGCTCGAAACCGAGTTCCCCGCCCAGTCCGGGGACACGGCGACGATCGTCTACGAGGCCCCCGGCGGAGTCGAGGCGCCTGGCGTCAAGCGGAAGATGGAAGGCGTCTTCGCCTCCGTCGCCAAGGTCCCGCACGTGAGCGAAGTCGCGAGCCCCTACGAGGAGGACGGCGCCGCGGCGATCAGCGAGGACGGCACGATTGCTTACGCGACGGTCCAGTTCGACCAAACGACCGAAGAGCTCGAGACGGACGACATCGAAAGCGTGATGGACGCCGCTCAGGGAGCATCCGGCGACGGCCTGAAGGTTGAGATCGGCGGCCAGCCGATCGAGGAAGTGCGCGCCGAAGAAGAAGGCGGCGACTCCACCTTCGCGATCGGGCTGCTGGCGGCGGTCGTGGTGCTGCTCCTGACCTTCGGCTCTGTCGTGGCGATGGGTCTGCCGATCGTCACCGCGCTGTTCGCTCTCGGGGTCGGCCTCAGCCTGGTCACGCTCGGAACCCACGTCTTCGACACGGCCGAGTTCGCGCCGCAGCTCGCGGCGATGATCGGCCTCGGCGTCGGCATCGATTACGCGCTCTTCATCCTCACCCGCTTCCGCAACGGCCTCGACGAGGGCATGGAGTCCCGCGAGGCGGCCATCGCCGCGGTCGACACCGCTGGCCGCGCGGTGCTCTTCGCCGGGGTGACGGTGATCATCGCCCTGATGGGGATGCTGCTGCTCGGCCTCAGCTTCCTCTACGGCGTAGCAATGGCCGCCGCCTTCGCCGTGCTGATGACGATGATCGCGGCGCTGACCCTGCTGCCGGCCCTGCTGACGATCGCCGGCCGCCGCGTTGACCGGCTACGGATCCCTGGACTGGGCAGCCGCGGACCGTCGACCGCCGAAGACACGCGCTGGTTCCGCTGGAGCCGCGAGATCCAGCGACGGCCGGTGCTCTCGGCGCTGCTCTCCGGTGGCCTCCTGCTCCTCCTCTGCATCCCCACCCTCTCGCTGCGCCTCGGCTCCAACGACGCCGGCACCGATCCGGCGGGGACGACGACTCGCGAGGCCTACGACCTGCTCGCCGAGGGCTTCGGCCCCGGCTTCAACGGCCCCTTCTCGATCGTCGCGGCGCTGCCGAGCAAGGGCGAAGACGCGGTTCTCACCGAGCTGCGCAAGACGCTCGCGGTCGAAGAAGGCGTGGCCGACACGACCCCGGTCATGCTCAACCCGGCCGAGAACACCGGTGTCTTCCAGGTCTATCCGACGACCTCGCCGCAGAGCGAGGCGACGACCGAACTGCTCGACCACATCCGCGACGAGGTGATTCCACCAGTCGAACAACGCACCGGCGCCCAGGTGCACGTCGGCGGCATCACCGCAATCTTCGAGGACTTCGGCACCGCGATCGCCGACAAGCTGCCGCTCTTCATCGGCGTCGTCGTGCTGCTCTCGGCCTTGCTGCTGATGGCCGTCTTCCGCTCGGTCCTGGTACCGCTGAAGGCGGTCGCGATGAACCTGCTCAGCATCGGCGCCGCCTTCGGCCTGATCGTCGCCGTCTTCCAGTGGGGCTGGGGCGCGAGCCTGATCGGCGTCGACAGCACCGGGCCGATCATCTCCTTCTTCCCGATCTTTCTCTTCGCGATCATCTTCGGCCTCTCGATGGACTACGAGGTCTTCCTGATGTCGCGCATCCACGAGGAGTGGGAACACACGCACGACGCGACCGATGCCGTCACCCGCGGCCTCGCCCTGACCGGCCGCGTGATCACGGCGGCGGCGGCGATCATGGTCACCGTCTTCGCCTCCTTCATGATCGGCGAAGACCGCATCATCAAACTCTTCGGCCTCGGCCTCTCCGCCGCCGTCTTCATCGACGCCGTGATCATCCGCTCGGTCCTCGTGCCGGCAGTGATGCAGCTCTTCGGCAAGCGAGCCTGGTGGCTGCCGGCCTGGCTCGACCGGATCCTGCCGCGGTTGCATGTCGAGCCGTCAGAGGGAGACCCGCGACCAACGGGCGAGCACCCCGTCGTCGAGAGCGCCTGAGTCCTGAGAGGGATCCGGTCTTCCTCCAGATGAATGTCGCGAAGCGGCGATATGCAATCTGCTGTTCGCGCGGCGAAGCCGCGCTCAGACATCGTCGCTAAGCGCGAAGCGCGTGCGACATCAATTCAGCTGGAGGAAGACCGGATCCCTCTCAGCTAACCGCTGGCGGCCTACGCGGCCTTGACTACCTTGTTGGCCTTGAGGCACCGAGTGCAGACATAGGTGCGCAGCTTGCGGCCGTTCTCCTGAATCCGCACCTTCTGCAGGTTCGGGTCGAAGCGCCGCTTGGTGGCGACCATCGAGTGGCTGCGGGACTGGCCGAACGCCGGCCCCTTGCCGCAGCTGTGGCATACCTTGGCCATTGGGTCGTGAATAGTAGCTGGAAGCCGGCCTCAGCCAAAGTAGTTCTTCATGGACGCCATGCGGGCGACGGTGAGGGCGGCATTGCGGCCTTGGTCGCGCTTGCCGCCCCCCGTGCGCTCCAGCGCCTGCTCCATCGTGTCGCAGGTGATCACGCCGAAGGCGCAGGGCACACCGGTCGCCAGCTGGACGTCCTGGATGCCTCGGGCCGCCTCGGCGCAGACGAAGTCGTAATGGTCGGTCTCGCCGCGGATCACGACCCCGAGGCAGGCAACCCCGTTGACCGAAACATCCCGGTGGGGGCTCTCGATGATCATCTTTGCGGCCATGGGCAGCTCGAAGGCCCCGGGAATCCTCACGGCCAGGAGCGCAGAGTTCTCCACCCCGATCGCCTTGAACCCCTCCCGTGCACCGGCTACCAGCCGGTCGCCGAGATCTTCGTAGAAGTTCGCAACGCAAATGCCGAACCGCATCGAGGCCAGAGCATTGAGTTCGTCACCCTTGTATTCGTCCAGAGCGAAGCCCATCTCAGACACCTTCTCCCCTGGCGTCGCGTTCCTCCTCATCGTGGATCATCTCCTCGTCGAGCGCCAGGCCCTGGTGATGCAGCGTGTGGCCCAGCTTGTCGCGCTTGACCCGTAGATAGGCCTCGTTGTGGGCGTTCGGTACCGACTCGATCGGCACCTGCTCGGTGACCGAGAGGCCGTAGCCCTCCAGGCCGACGATCTTTTTCGGGTTGTTGGTGAGGATGCGGATGCTGGTCAGGCCGAGATCGCCAAGGATCTGAGCGCCGATGCCGTAGTCGCGCAGGTCGGCCGGCAGGCCGAGCTTGAGATTGGCCTCGACGGTGTCCGCCCCCTCCTCCTGCAGCTTGTAGGCGCGCAGCTTGTTGAGCAGGCCGATGCCCCGTCCCTCCTGGGAGAGGTAGAGGAGGACGCCGCGCCCCTCCTGCTCGATCATCGCCAGTGCCGAGGCGAGCTGTTCGCCGCAGTCGCAGCGCATGCTGTGGAAAACGTCGCCGGTGAGGCACTCGCTGTGGACGCGGACCAGCACGTCCTCGGCGCCGTCGACCTCGCCCTTGACCATCGCCACGTGGTGTTTGTCGTCGACCAGCGAGCGGTAGCCGACCGCGGTGAACTCGCCGAAGGCGGTCGGCAGTCCGGTGTCGACCACCCGCTCGACCAGCTTCTCGGTGCGGCGCCGATAGGCGATCAGCTCAGCGACGGTGATCATCTTCAGCCCGTGCTTCTCGCAGTAGGGGACGAGGTTGGGCACGCGCGCCATCGTGCCGTCGTCGTTCATCACCTCGCAGATCACGCCGGCGGGGGTCAGGCCGGCGAGGCGCGCTAGGTCGACGCTGGCCTCGGTATGGCCGGTGCGCTCCAGCACACCGCCGTCTTTGGCCCGCAGCGGGAACATGTGGCCGGGGACGACGATGTCGCGCGGCCCCGAGCTGGGGTCGATCGCGACCTGGATCGTGTGGGCGCGATCATGGGCGGAAATTCCGGTGCTGACCCCGCCCGCGGCCTCGATCGTCACCGTGAAGGCCGTCTGCAGCGGGGCCTCGTTCTTGGCCGCCATCAGGTTGAGGCCGAGCCGCTCACAGCGTTCCGCGGTCAGCGCCAGGCAGATCAGACCGCGTGCCTCCTTGGCCATGAAGTTGACCGCCTCGGGGGTGGCGAACTGCGCCGCCATCACCAGGTCGCCCTCGTTCTCGCGGTCCTCGCCGTCGCAGACGACGACCATACGGCCGCGGCGGATCTCCTCGATCGCTTCCTCGATCGTCGCGAACGGGCTCTCGCCCGCCCCCCGCTCCGATTGCTCTTGTCTCTGCGCCTCCGCCATCTGACTCACGTTCGCTCCTTTCCAGCGAATGGTCCCATCAACCGCTCCACGTGCTTGGCAATCACGTCACACTCGACATTCAGCTTGCGCCCAGGCGCGGCCTCGCCCAGGTTCGTCCGCTCCAGCGTCTCCGGGATGAGCGAGACCTCTAACCAATCGTCCCCCAACGCCGCGATCGTCAGGCTGACCCCGTCGAGGGCGATCGAGCCCTTGTCGATCGCGTAGCGCAGCAGCACCGGATCGAGCGCCAGGCGAAGGCGGCGGGCAAAGCCGTCCTCCGCCATCGCAACAACCTCCCCCACGCCGTCGACGTGCCCCTGGACGATGTGGCCGCCGAGCCTGTCGGACGCCTTCATCGCCAGCTCGAGATTCACCCGATCCCCGCTTCCGAGCCGACCGAGCGCGGTCACGTCGAGGGTCTGGTTCATCGCCTCGGTCTCGAAGCCGTCCGTGTCGACCCCGGTCGCCGTCAGGCAGATGCCGTTGACGGCGATCGAGTCTCCCGGCTCGATTCCCGAGCTCAGCGAGGTGGCGATCCGCAGGCGCGCGCCGTCGGCGCCAGACTCGATGGCCTCGACCCTGCCCACGTCTTCGATCAGGCCGGTGAACACCTCACCACTCCTTGAACCGGGTCTCGATCAGGGTGTCCTCAGCGCTCGGGTCGACGCCGGCGATGCGTTTGCCGCCGCCGAGCAGGATCGGGGCGACGAAGGTTCGCGCCTCGTCGATCTGGTCTGCTGCGGCAAACGCGGCGGCCAAGGTACGGCCACCCTCGAGGAAGAGGCTCGTGACGTTGCGCCGGCCCAGCTCGGCGAGCGCCGCGTCGATCCGATCGGCGACGAGAACCTCTGCGCCCGCTTCGCGCAGCGCGATCGCGTGCGAGGGGTCGGCATCCGACGCCGCCACGACGAGCAGCGGCGAGACGTCGAGGGTCCCGAGCAGCTGCGAATCCAACGCCAGGCGCGCCTGGCGGTCAAAGACGACGCGGAGGGGCTGGCGGACAGCTTCGCTGCCGCGGGCGGTGAGCAGGGGGTCGTCAGCGAGCACCGTGCCGATACCGACCGCGACCGCGTCGGATTCGGCGCGCCAGCGGTGGACGAGCTCCAGGCTCTTCGCGCCTGAGATCCAGGGCGAATCGCCCGGTGCGGTCTTCGTCTCGCCGTCGAGCGACATCGCCAGCTTCAGCGTCACCAGCGGCAGCCCGGTGCGGGCGTGCTTGCGGAACGGCTGATTGAGGAGGCGCGCTGCGGTGGCCTCCTCGTCCGCGGCAAACTCGACCTCCACCTCACCATCGCGGAGCATTCCCGGCCCCCGTCCGGACGCCTTCTCGCTGGGATCGTCGGAGGCGATCACAACCCGCCCGATCCCCGCTTCGAGAATCGCCTCCGTACAGGGGGGCTGCCGGCCCTGATGCGCGCAGGGCTCCAGCGTTACGTACATGGTCGCCCCGGTCGGATCCTCTCCTCGCTTCCGACAATCCCCGAGCGCCGCTCGCTCGGCATGTAGGTCGCCCAGCTCGGCATGAAACCCCTCGCCAATCACCTCGCCATCACGCACGATCACCGCTCCCACGAGCGGATTGGGACTGACTTTCCCCCGCCCGCCCTCGGCGAGCTCCAAAGCCCGCCTCAGGTGCTCCCGATCCGCGGTTGTAAGCGTGGAGTTCATCGGCTGATTGACCAGTCAATCAATAATAGTCCCTGCTCCAGCCCTCCTCGCGCGCCGGGCGCAGGGATACCCTGATCGGCCACCGATGAAGCTGATCATCCAGATCCCCTGCCTGAACGAGGAGGCAACGCTCGCCGAGACGATTGCCGCTCTACCACGCCAGGTAGAGGGGTTCGACGAGGTCGAGCTGCTGGTGATCGACGACGGCTCGACCGACCGCACGGTCGAGGTGGCACGCGAGCACGGCGTCGAGCACATCGTCCGCCTGACCAACAACCGCGGCCTCGCGGCTGCATTCCAGGCGGGGCTCGACGCCTGCCTCAAGCTCGGCGCCGATGCGATCGTCAACACCGATGCCGACAACCAGTACAGCGGCGCCGACGTGCCGAAGCTGGTCGCGCCGATCCTCGCCGGCGAGGCCGACATGGTCGTCGGCGACCGGCGCGTCGCGACGATCGGGCACTTCTCGGGCAGCAAGAAGCGGCTGCAACGGCTCGGCAGCTGGGTGGTGCGCCGACTCTCCGGAACCGAGATCGCCGACGCGACCTCGGGTTTCCGCGCCTACAACCGAGAGGCGGCGCTCGGGCTCCTCGTCACCGACGACTTCACCTACACGCTGGAGAGCCTGATCCAGGCCGGCAAGATGCTGGTCGCCGTCGACCAGGTCGAGATCGCCACCAACCCGCAGACGCGCGAGTCGCGCCTCTTCGCCTCGACCGGCGCCTACGTGCGCCACAACGCGCTCTCGATCTTGCGCATCTACGCCCGCTACGAGCCGCTGCGGGTCTTCGCCGGCGCCAGCATGGTCGTCGCCATCCTCGCCCTGGGCGCCTGGATGCCGTTCCTGCTCGACTGGATCGTCAATGGCGACAGCAGCGGCCACATCCAGTCGCTGATCCTCGGCGCCGTCCTCTTCATCACCGCCCTACAGCTGCTGGCCCTGGGAGTGATCGGCGACCTGCTCGCCAGCCAGCGGGTGATGACCCAGCGGGTCTTCGAGCGGGTGCGCCGGGTCGAGCTCTCGCTCGGCGTCGAGCCCTCCCACTACGAGCGCGGCGCCCGCGACTGATGGCCGCCGAGGAGACAGGGAGCGCCGCGGACGGCGGCGGCGTCAGCTCGGCCGAGTACGGCAAGACCGCGAGCTTCCTGGCGATCGGCGTCGGGCTCACCGGCGTGATCACCTACGTCTACTTCTTCATTGCCTCACACGTCCTCTCCAAGCCCGACTACGGCGAGATCACCGTCGTCTGGTCCGCCGTCTTCATCACCGTCTCGACCCTCTACCGGCCGGTCGACCAGCTTCTCTCCCGCCACATCTCCGAGCGGCTGGCGAAAGGCGAATCGGCGCGCGAGCCGACCCTGGTCGCAACCAGGATTCAGCTCTGCCTCGCGGTCGGATTCGCCGTCGTCGCCCTGATCCTGCGCGGGCCGATCGAAGACGGCCTGCTGAGCGGCAACGAAACGCTCTACTGGGTCTTCCTGCTGGCGGTCCTCTTCTACGCCGCCAGCTACTTCGCCCGCGGCTATCTCGCCGGCCACCGGCGCTTCGGCCTCTTCGCGACGATGATCCTCTCCGAGTCGATCTTCCGCACCAGCTTCGCCGTGCTGGTCGCGGTCGGGCTGCTGAGCGGGCAGTCGGCCGTGGCAATCGGGATCGTCGCGGCGCCCTCACTTAGCCTGCTTGTAGTTCCAGCAGCATTCGCCCGCCGCGCCCGGACGGGGCCAGCGCCGCCGCCAAAAGCCTCCGGCAAAGCATCGGAGTTCTCGCTCGGCCACGGCGCCGGCTTCGTCGCCGCCGTGCTGGTGATCATGCTCGGCGAGCAGATCTTCCTCAACGCCGGGCCGCTGATCGTGCGTGGCCTCGAGGGGGCCGCCGCCGCCGGCTTCATCTTCAACGTGCTGATGATCGCGCGGGCACCGCTGCAGCTCTTCCAGGCGGTCTCGACCAGCATCCTCCCCCACCTGACCAGCCTCCACGCCAGCGACGAAGAGGGCAGCGATGACGAGTTCCATCGCTCGGTACGCATGGTCTTGGCGGCGATTGTCGCCTTCACCGCCGTCGTCGCACTGGCGATGCTGGTCGCCGGACCGCAGCTGATGCAGCTCGCTTTCAGCGACAAGTTCAGCTACGACCGCGCTGGCCTCCTGCTGGTCACCCTGGGGATGGGCCTCTACCTCTCCTCGGTGACCGTCAACCAGGCCTGCCTCGCGCAGGGACAGGTGCGCCGTGCCTCGGCTCGCTGGGCGGCTTGCGCCGTCCTCTTCGTCGCCTGGTGCTTCATCGCGCCGATCGGCGAAGAGTTCCGGCGGATCGAGGTCGGCTTCGCCCTCGCCGCCGGCCTGCTCCTCACCCTGCTCTTCCTGATCTACCGCTCGCCGCACGAGCGAGCCGAGGACGTGCCGGAGGCGGGCTCCGCCGAGGAGTTGGAGGCGCGGCTGGCGGCCATCGACGAGTCGGCGTAGGCGTGGACTAGGGTCCGTCGATGGGACACGACGCCGAGCTGATCCTCGTCGCCGGCGCACTGCTCACGGCGGGTATCGCCGGTGCGCTGCTCGCCGACCGGGTTCGTATCCCCGGCCTGCTGCTCTTCCTCGGTCTGGGCATGCTGGCCGGCTCGGAGGGCATCGGCGGCATCGAGTTCGACGACGCCGAGCTGGCCCGCACGCTGGGAACGATCGCGCTGGTGCTGATCCTCTTCGAGGGCGGCCTCACCGCCGGCTGGTCGGAGATCCGGCCGGTGCTGGGGACGGCGGCCTCGCTGGCGACGGTGGGCACCGTCCTCACGGCCGCTATCGCTGGTTTCGCCGCCAAGTGGATCTTCGACCTCAGCACCCTGGAGGGAATGCTGGTCGGGGCTGCGATCGCCGCCACCGACTCCGCCGCGATCTTCGCCGTGCTGCGCCGCTCGACCCTGAAGAAGCGGCTGGCCCGCTCGCTGGAGGGGGAGTCCGGCATGAACGACCCGGTGGCGTTGCTGCTGGTGATCGGCTTCATTGACTGGATCCAGCAACCGGACTACGGGCTCGCCGACATGGCCGGGCTGCTGGTGCTCAAACTGGCGCTGGGCGCGGCGATCGGCCTGGCCTTGGGCCGGCTCGCCGTCGCCGCCCTCAACCGGGTGCGACTACCAACCGACGGCATCTACCCGGTGGCGACGATCGCGATCGCCGGGCTGGCCTACGGGCTTGCGGAGGTCGCCCACGGCTCTGGCCTGCTCGCCACCTACCTGACCGCCCTGGCGCTCGGCTCCGGGAGCATTCCGGCTCGCCGTACGATCGTCGCCTTTCACGAGGGGGTCGGCTGGGTCGCCCAGATCGGCCTCTTCATCCTGCTCGGCCTGCTCGTCTTCCCCAGCACGCTCGGCGACGTGGCGCTGGAGAGCCTGGCGCTCTCCGCCGCGTTGATCCTGGTCGCCCGCCCGCTCGCTGCCCTCGCCGCCACGCTGCTCTCGCCGCTCGGGCTGCGCGAGCGGGCGATGCTCGGTTGGGCCGGCCTGCGCGGGGCGACGCCGATCTGGCTCGCCACCTT
>JBAREU010000112.1:0-3980 GCA_049796515.1 Solirubrobacterales bacterium | reverse complement strand
GGTCGGTGTAGGGCATCGCGGGTGGTTCTACTCCGCTAGGGCTTCCAGCAGCGCGATCCAGCCCGCCGGACCGTCGACCCGCAGGTTGCACTCTTCGACCAGCTCGGGCGGCGCCTCGTCGGAGACGACCCCGACGCAGACCGCGACCTCCAGCTCGCCGCTCTGCTCGAGCTCGCGCAGCCGCCGGAAGGCATCGAGGTCGGTGCGGTCATCGCCAGCGTAGGTCGCCGCCGTGACTCCGTCTGTGGCCAGCAGCGCCGCCACCGCCGCGTCCTTGCCGCCACCGCCCGGTGGGCGCAGCTCGAGCACCTTGCGCCCCCAGCGGGGTTCCAGACCGGCCCGACCCGCTGCCGCGGCGATCTCGTGGGCGTGCGCCTCGGCCTCTCGTTCGTCCCTGGCGCCGCGCCAGTGCAGCGCCTGGATTGGTCCCTTGTCCTCCACTCGCAGCCCGGCCTCGCCCAGCGACTTGAGGCCGAGCTCGGCGAGGAAGTCGGCCGCGTCTCCCTCGCGGCCCTGCAGCGAGGGATCGAAACGGGGCGCCTCCTCACCCGGCAGCAGCAGCTCCAGGCCGTGATTACCGGCGTAGGCGATGCTTCCGACCCCAACCAGGCGGCGCGCCTCCTCGGCACGGCGGCCGGAGACGCAACCGACCAGGCCGTAGCGCTCGCTCAGTCGCGCCAGCAGTTCGGTCGCCCGCGCCGGAACCGCCGCTTCCTCGGGGCGGGCGACGATCGGAGCCAGGGTCCCGTCGACGTCGGTGAGGATGGCCGCCCGTGTGGGGTCCTTTTGCAGACGCGCTAATGGCCCGAGCCCCGCGTCGCGCTCCCCTCTGCCGGATTCGGGAGACAAGACGCTTAGTATCGCGCCCGATGGCGACCGAGGCTCAGGACCGCACGCTGAAGCTCGCCGTGATCGGCACCCTGGCCGGGGTCTTCAGCGGCCTCTTCGGGGTCGGCGGCGGCACGGTGATCGTCCCCTTGTTGATCTTCTGGTTCGGCTACGGAGAGCGGCTGGCGACCGGGACCAGCCTGGCGGCGATCGTCCTGATCGGCTTGCTCGGCGCCCTCGCCCAGGGCGGGATCTACGGCAACGTCCACGTCGGCACCGGCCTCTTGCTATCGATCCCGGCGATCGCCGGCGTGGTGATGGGCACCGCGATCCAGCAGCGGATCTCCCAGCGCGCGGTCTCACTCCTCTTCGCCGCCCTGTTGATCGGCATCGCGATCGAGTTGATCGTCTCGTGAGCGCGGAGCCGTCATGGATGTGCTGATCGCCGCCCTGATCGCCGTCGCCGGAGGCCTCGCCGGCGGTCTGGTCGGCGTCGGCGGCGGCGTGCTGTTCGTCCCCGCGCTGACGATATTCCTCGGCCTCTCCCAGGTCGAGGGCGAGTCGACCTCGCTGCTGATGATCGTCATCGTCGCCCTGGTCGGTGCCTACCGCCAGAACGCCTACGGCAACGTCGAGCTGCGCGACGCGATCGTGATCGGCGTGCTCTCGCCGCTCGGCGTCCTGATCGGGGTCATCGTCGCCAACGAGGTCTCCCAGCGAGCGCTGGAACTGTCCTTCGCCGCGCTAGCCCTCTACATCGCCTACGGCCTCGTGCGCAAAGCCCTCTTCACGCAGCCCTGAAAGCCTCTGGCCGTCGGAGCGCTACGCTCAAAGCGTGGATTCTTCCCTTACCTGGCACGGCGACGTGCCCCAGCTCCGCTCCCCCGTTCTCGTCTGCGCTTTCCGTGGCTGGAACGACGCGGCCGGCGCCGCCTCTGCGGCCCTGGGTGCGGTCGCGGAGAGCTTCGACGCCGAGCCGATCGCCGAGATCGATCCCGAGGACTACTTTGACTTCCAGGCGACGCGGCCGACGATCGTCCTCTCCGAAGGGCAGACCCGCCGCATCGAGTGGCCGCGCAACGACCTGATCGCGATCCGCATACCCGGTGCCGACCGTGACCTCGTCCTCTTCGATGGCACCGAGCCCAACCTGCGCTGGCGCACCTTCTCGGAGGCGGTGGCGACGGCCGCCGACGCGCTCGGGGTCGAGATGGTCATCACCCTGGGGGCGCTGGTCGCCGAGGTCTCCCACACGTTGCCGGTGCCGATCACCGGCCTCGCCTCCGATGAGCAGCTCGTCGAGGAACTCGACCTGCAGCGCTCCAGCTACGAGGGGCCGACCGGGATTGTCGGCGTCGTCCACGACTGCTGCCGCGGGGTCGGCATGACCTCGGCCTCGCTCTGGGCAGCGGTGCCGCACTACGTCGCCGCGGTGCCAAACCCGAAGGCGGCGCTGGCCCTACTGCGTCGGCTCGAGGGCCTGACCGGGATCGCGGTCGATGCCACCGAGCTGGAGGAGGAAACCGCCAGCTACGAGGAGCAGATCGGCCGCGCCGTCGCCGCCAACCCGGAAATCGCCGAACTGGTGGAGCGAATCGAGGCCGAGCAGGTCGAGCAGCTGGGCGAGAGCGGCGACGAGCTGCCCTCCGCCGACACGATCGCCCGCGAGTTTCAGCAGTTCCTGCAGCAGCGCCGCGGCGAGTCGAACTAGGCCCGGCTCAGGTCTCCGCGGCTGGACAGATCAACCGGTAGTCGCACCAGCCGCATACGGTCGGCGATGGGCGCGGCTCGAAGTCCTGGCCGAGCACGCCCTCGCCCACCTGCAGCACCGTGCGCTCGACCCGCTCGGCGTCGTCGGAGCGGACCGGCGCGGCGACCTTCTCGGCGTCCAGGACGTAGTAGTAGCTGCCGGTATTTGCCTCTACCTCCCAGGCCTCGCGCGCGGCCAGCCGGTAGAGCGCCAGCTGCAGGTCACTCTCCAAATCGGCCTCGCTCTTACGTTCGCCAGTCTTGTAGTCGATCAGCTCGTGGTCGCCACCGGGGAGCCGGTCAACCCGGTCGACCCGGCCCCGCACGTGGTGCTCGCCGATGCGGATGTCGAACTTGCGCTCGAGCCAGACCGGTTCACCTTCGGAATCGCGCTCGTGCTCCCAGTAGAGGCGCATCGCCTCACGCGCCTTGTCGCGGAACTGCAGCTCGTCGTCGCTGCTACCGAACCCCGTGCGGCGCCAGCCCGCCTCGAACAGGTCCATCAGGCGCAGCAGGCCCTCCTCCTCGCTCTCGTCCCCGCCCTCCTTGTGGAAGCGTTCGAGCACGTTGTGGATGAGGATGCCGAAGCGCTGGTTGATCGTCGGCTCCTGGGGGATGCCGAAGACACGGGAGAACTTGTACTTCAGCGGGCAGGTGAGGTAGAGGTCCAGGTCGGATGCCGAGAGGCTGAGCGAACCGTCGCCCCGGCGCGGCAGGAAGGCCTCGAGCGATGGCTCCTGGCGGGCGGCGATCAGCCGGCGGCGGCCCTCCCTCTCCCGCTCGGAGCCGAGCAGGTAGGAGTCGAGCGAGGAGGCGTCGAGCTCGGCCTGCTGCTCGGGCGTGGCAACCTGGCGCAAGAGGCCGTTGACCGCCTCGATCGCCTCGGCGGTCGCCTCGTCGCCGGGCCGTTGGGCGAGGGCGGCAAGCTTGAGCAGCTCCAGGTAGCGGGCGATCGCCCGGTTGACGTCGACGGCGGTGTCGAGCCGCGGCTCCGAAAGCTCCCGCCCCGCCTTCCAGGAGGCCTCCAGCACCTCCTCGCGCAGCAGGCGGTAGGTCGCGTGCAACCCCTCGGCTGGTCCGAAGAGCTCCTCCGCGTGGGATTCCTCCTCGCCCCCAGCCGCCGCCATGGCGGCGGCGTATGGATCCGAAGGGCGCGCCTCGCCGCCCTCGCCGCGCTCGACCCAGGAGAGAACGAGGCCGCTGCGGGCCGGCCGGCCGATCCGGTCCGCTTTCTCGCCGCGCTCCAGGCCGAGCACGAAGACGTGATCGAACTCCATGCCCTTCACTGCCTCGCGAGTGAGTCCCTGAACCGCCCCGCGCACCGGGGGCTCGGTGACGCCGGCGGGCTCGACCCCCGCGTCGGCGACGGCGCTGAGGTGGCGGACG
This sequence comes from Solirubrobacterales bacterium, assembly GCA_049796515.1. Taxonomy (GTDB): domain Bacteria; phylum Actinomycetota; class Thermoleophilia; order Solirubrobacterales; family 70-9; genus VRUE01. Next base: position 17 of record JBAREU010000112.1, on the reverse strand, counting down.
AAATCGCGGGTCGACCC
>JBAREU010000111.1:0-2794 GCA_049796515.1 Solirubrobacterales bacterium | reverse complement strand
AAGCATTCCCGCCCGCTTCGGCGCCGCGGCGAGGCGATCGCCGTAGCGCGAGGGCTCACCGCAGAAGGCGATCGCGCCACCCGGGCGCAGGACGCGGCGGAACTCGGCGAAGGCGCGCTCGAGGTCGGGGATGTGGTGCAGGACGGCGTGGCCGAAGACGAGGTCGAAGCTTTCGTCCTCGAAGGGCAGCTCCTCGGCCTCGGTCGTCACTGTCTCCGCTTCGAGCCCCAGGGCCTCGGCCGTGGTCGAGAGCCGCCGCAGCATGCCGGGCGAGATGTCGGTCGCCGTCAGCCGCTCGATCGTCCCCATCTGCAGCAGATTGAGCGAGAAGTAGCCGGTGCCGGAGCCGATCTCCAGCCCATCGCCGAAGCGCAGGCCCTCGACGCGCTCGCCCAGCGCCTTGGCCAGCTTCAGCCGTACCTGGCGTTGGCCGGTGGCGCCGAAATCGATGCCCCACTTGGCGTCGTATTCGTCGGCAGCCGCGTCGTGGTAGCGGGTGTTGACGTCCTTGATGCGGTCGGCGTCGAGCGCTGGCGTGACCGTGGGAGAGGCCGGCATGGCCGGGCACTCTAATCGGCGCGAGGCTCGGTGACCTATTCGCTGCGCAGCTGGTTGACCAGCCGGACGACCGTCTCACCCACCGCGTCGAGGCTGCTCACGGAGATCTTGTCCAGCCCGTCGTCGAGCGAGTGGCCGGGGTAAGACCAATCGATCAGGTCCACTGCGGGGACGCCGCTGCGCAGGAACGGCGTGTGGTCGTCGGTGATCGCCGTCCCGGTTTCCGCCGAGAAGACATCGCTTGCGCCGGCGCCGTCCGCGGCGACCAGCACTTCTTTCCAGAGCCCGGGGGTCGAGGTTGCCTCGCGAGGCAGCTGGAGCCCCTCGTTGCCGACGTAGTCGAGCAGCACCATCGCCTTGGTCTCGTTCGGGTTTTGCTCGACGTACGCGCGCGAGCCGCGCAGGCCTTCGTTGTAGAAGTCTTCGCCTTCCTCGGGAAGGCCGGCGTCCGGCTCCTCGCCGTCGAAGAGCACGAAGCGGATTTCGCGGCCGTTGGGCGGCGGCGGGTTTGTGGCCAGCGACCAGGCCACCTGGATGACGATGGCCGCCCCCGCTGCGCCATTGTTGGCGCCGACGAATCCGCGTGGTTTGACGAGCGTGTCGTAGTGGGCGCCGAGCACGATTGCGGGGCGGGGCCCACGCAAAAAGCCGATCACGTTGCGGAGGCGGGGCTCGTTCGGAATCGATTCGAAGTAGCCGTACGGCAGCTGGTCCCTCAGCGCGACCGCGAGCTTGCGCAGCTGCGGCGAACCTGCTGGCCGCTGACCGACCGCGACCTGGCGCCGCACCCATTTCATCGCGGACTCGGCGTTGAACATGTCTGCCGCCGGGTCCCCCTCCTTCCCAGAGGATTGACTTCCACATCCAGCAAGCACGGGAAGGGCGGCCAGCGCGCTGAGCAGGAGAGCCAGGGTCAGGCGGCAGGATCGGCGCAAATTCATCGCACTATTCTAGATACTTCGCCTGAATTTTCACTGAGGCGGCTCTGTGTTCGGCCAGAGCTCGCTGGGCGGAGTCCCGCTCACGCCTTGAGCATAGAGTCCGGATTCGTGGCGGAGGAATACGTTCAGCGCAACCAGCCCCCCGGCGTGCCGCCGCTGCCTTTGACCGGCGAGCGGACGCTGCCCGACGTGCCCGAGGAGAACTACTGGTTCCGTCGGCACCTGGCGGTCTACGAGTGGATCGCGGCCCGGGTGGCCGGCCTGCGGGTCGTCGACATGGCATGCGGCGAGGGCTACGGCGCCGACGTGCTTGCGGGAGCTGCGGCGCAGGTGGTTGGGGTCGACGCCAACCCGGAAGCGCACGAACATGCGCGGTTGCGTTACGTGCGACCTAACCTGCGCTACGAGCGGGATCTGGTCGAGAGCTTCGCCGAGCCCTGCGACGCCGTCGTCTTCCTGCAGACGATCGAGCACGTACAGGACGCCGGCGCGATCCTCGAGCACTTCAAGTCGATGCTGGCGCCCGGCGGGGCCGCCTATGTCTCGACCCCGAACCTGCTGACCCTGGCACCACCCGGCGCCGAGAAGTCCGACAACCCATGGCACGTGCGCGAGTACCGCGCGGCGGAGTTCCGCGACCTCTGCCAGGCCCATTTCGGCCGGGTCGAGATGCTCGGCCTCTTCCACGCCCGCAAGCTGCGCCTGCACGAGCTGGCGATCGGGCTTGGTTGGGACCGTGTGCACAAGGCGCTGCGGCTGACCAAGCCGTTCTATGACCGCTTCACCCCGGCGATCTCCGTCTCGGACTTCGCGCTGCGGGGGGCCGGCCTCGACCGGGCCCTGGATTTCCTCGCCGTCTGTCATGTCTGAGGAGGGCGCCGGCGACCTGGCGATCGTCCTCCACAGCCACATGCCCTACGTGGAGGGGTTCGGCACCTACCCGTTCGGCGAGGAGTGGCTGTTCGATGCCGTCATCCGGTCCTACCTGCCGGTTCTGGAGGTGGCTCGCGATCTGACGATGACGGTGACGCCGGTGCTGGCCGATCAACTGGAGGACGCTTCGACTGCGCGGCGGTTGCGAGATTTCCTGGTCGAGTGGCGGGTCGGAGCCGCCGAAGCCGACCTCGAACAGGTGCCGGTCGAGTGCCGGGATGCCTGCGAGGCGGAGCTGGCGCGCTACCGGCACGCGCTTGAGCTGCTCGACGCGGTTGGGGGAGAGCCGCTGCGGTCGTTTCAGGACGCCGCCGCCGAGGGGCGAGTGGCGTTGGCCGCCTCGGCGGCGACCCACGCCGTCC
>JBAREU010000110.1:0-3103 GCA_049796515.1 Solirubrobacterales bacterium | reverse complement strand
CTCCAGGCGAGCCCGGGCGCCGTGCCGGTGTTGGACACATCCAGACACGAGACAGAGAGGGCAGATGAGCAAACAGGAGGAGAAACGGTCGGGTCGTAGCGGAATCGGTCGCATACCGATGCGGCCGCCCCAGGTCAGCGGGCGCGACGCTGCCCGCGCGGTTGGCGAGCGGCTCGGTGCGATTGGGCGCTGGTTCGCCAAGGACCCGCTCAGCACCCTGCTGATCGTCGCCTCCATCGTTCTCACCTTCCTCTTCTTCAACCTGCTCGGTCAGATCCAGCCGAGCACCAGCGGCGAGCGCATCCCGCTCAGCCGCGTCTCCAAGCTCGCCGAGCAGAAAGAGATCAGCGAAGCCACTCTGCTCGACCAGGACGCCCGCGTCCTGCTCGAGACGAAGGGTGGGCAGCTCCTCTACGCGGCCTACCCGGAGTCCGACGCGCAGACCTCCGCCATGGTCAGGGGTCTGACCGCGAGTGGCGCCATCGTCCAGGTCGACCAGCAGTGGGACAAGCCGGCAAAGCAGATCGTCGTCCAGTTCCTCATCCCGATCCTGCTCTTGGTCTGCCTCTTTGTCCTCTTCACCCGGCTCGGCCAGGACGCCGGCGCCGGCGCCTTCGCCGGCTTCTCCAAGTTCACCGGCAAGGGCCGCAAGCGCGGCGCGGGGGCGCCCGACCGCACGACCTTCGACAACGTCGCCGGCGCCGGCGAAGCGGTGGCCGAGCTGCGCGAGATCCGCGACTACCTCGCCGACCCGGGCAAATACGCGAAAGTCGGCGCCCGCGCCCCCAGGGGAGTGCTCCTCGTCGGCCCGCCAGGAACTGGCAAGACGCTTCTGGCCAAGGCAACCGCCGGTGAGGCCGACGCCGTCTTCTTCTCGCTCTCGGGCTCGGACTTCGTCGAGTCGCTGGTCGGCGTCGGCGCGGCGCGCGTCCGCGACCTCTTCGCCAAGGCGCGCAAGATGGCACCGGCGCTCATCTTCATCGACGAGCTCGACGCCGCCGGGCGAAAGCGCGGCGCCGGCGTCGGCCAGGGCAACGACGAGCGCGAGCAGACTCTGAACGCGCTGCTGGTCGAGATGGACGGCTTCGGCGGCGACGCGGGCATCGTCGTTCTCGGCGCCACCAACCGCCCCGACATCCTCGATCCGGCGCTGCTGCGGCCGGGCCGCTTTGACCGTCAGGTGACCGTCGACGTGCCCGACGTCCACGGCCGGCTCGAGATCCTTGCCCTGCACTGCGGCAACCGGCCGCTCGCCCCCGGCACTTCGCTGGAGGAGATCGCCAAACTGACCTCCGGCTTCAGCGGCGCCGAGCTGGCCAACGTGATCAACGAGGCCGCGCTCTTGACCGTGCGCGAGGGCAGCACCGAGATGGACCAGGCGACGCTGGAGGAGGCTATCGACCGGGTGGTCGCCGGCCCGGCGCGAAAGAGCCACGCGCTGACCGCCGAGGAGCGCTGGGTGATCGCGATCCACGAGGCCGCCCACGCCGTCGTCACCAGCTCGATCGGGCAGAAGGTCTCCGCCCAGAAGATCTCGATCGTCGCTCGCGGCCGCCAGCTCGGTACCGCCGCGCACATGCTCACCGATCGCGACGCAGTGATCATGCAGGAGCCGGACATGCGGCGGCACCTGATCTCGATCGTCGCCGGCTACGCCGCCGAGAAGATGGAGTTCGGTGTCGTCTCGACCGGTGTCCACGACGACCTCCACGCCGCCACCGGGATGGCCCGTCAGATGGTCACCTCCTACGGCATGTCGGACGCGCTCGGCCCGGTGACGATCGGCGAGAAGGCCGGCGAGGTCTTCCTCGGCGCCAACCTGCAGGAGCTGGGCTCGGTCGGCCCGGCGACGCTGGAGCTGATCGACCGCGAGGTCGAGCGGATCGTCGGCGACTCGGTCGAGCGCGCTGAGGAGGTCCTGCGCAGCAACTGGAACGCGGTGTATGAGATCGCCAACGCGCTGATCGATCAGGAGACCCTCTCGGGCGTGGCGCTGGAGGCGCTGCTCTCGGCGGTCCAGCCGACGCTGCTCGACCTCGGCGCCTCCCAGCCGAACCAGCCGACGCAGGAGCTCGACCGGCAACCCCAGGCGGAAGGTGAGTAGGCGGGCGACACTGGCGCGCGCCGTCCTTGCCGTCGTCGTGCTCGTCTCGCTAGCGCCGGCGTCCGCTGGCGCCGCCGAACCGATCTGGCGCCTGGAGCAGCCGCCGCCTCCTCCCGGGGTTCCCTTCAAGGTGCCGCTTGGTGCCCCCGGTGACCTCGAGTTCTGGGCGGTCAACCGCGGCCTACTCACGGTCGAGGGCAACGACACGATCCCGCGCGGTATCTACAGCTGGAACGGCCAGGGCTGGCACCAGCTCGCCACCGTCTGCGGCGGCCCCGGCGACACCGCGCGGATCGCCTGGGCGGGCCCGACCGAGTTCTGGGTGGTGAGCGAGCCGAGCCTGCCGCGCCGTGGCTCCGGCCTCGCCCTCTGCCGTTTCAAGGACGGTCAGGTGGTCGGCTCCTGGAGCACCCGTCCCGATGCCGCCGACCCCTTCCGGCAGATGAATTCGGCGACCTGCAACGGACCAAGCGACTGCTGGTTCGGGGGTATTGGCGCGCAGGACTCGCTCGGAGAACGGGTCGGCTCCTTCCACCTGCACTGGAACGGCAGCGACCTGCTCAGCGTCTACGGCCCCCAGGGCCGCGGCGTCAGCGACATGCAGTTTCACCAGGGGGCGCTCTTCGAGAGCACGCTGGTCGGCCGCTCAGCCGAGAACCGTACCGAGCCGGTCGACTTGGCCGAACCGGAGTCGGTCCCGCGACTCGTCCACCGCCTCGGTGGCGCCAATTTCGTCAACGATCCGTTTCTACCGGTGCCAATCGACAAAGTACCTCCAAACGGGAGTGAGCTGCTGGCGCTCGACAGCGACGGTCTTGGCAACTTCTGGGCAGTGGGGGGTGGCGCGGCATCCGGCCCCGCAGCCCCGTCCGGCGGGGCGGTGGCAAGGCCGCCACTCGCGGCACGCCTGGTCGGAAGCGCTTTCCAGGAGCTGAAATTGACCGGGGCGGTGTTCGGCGCCACCGACCGTCTTGGCGACGTCGCCGCGATCCCCGGCAC
>JBAREU010000109.1:0-5288 GCA_049796515.1 Solirubrobacterales bacterium | reverse complement strand
CGCTCAACGGATAAAAGGTACTCCGGGGATAACAGGCTTATCGTTTCCAAGAGTCCACATCGACGAAACGGTTTGGCACCTCGATGTCGGCTCGTCGCATCCTGGGGCTGGAGTAGGTCCCAAGGGTTGGGCTGTTCGCCCATTAAAGCGGTACGCGAGCTGGGTTCAGAACGTCGTGAGACAGTTCGGTCCCTATCTTCTGTGGGCGTTGGAGAGTTGAGAGGAGTCATCCCTAGTACGAGAGGACCGGGATGAACGTGCCGCTGGTGTATCTGTTGTCCTGCCAAGGGCACCGCAGGTTAGCTACGCACGGAACGGATAACCGCTGAAGGCATCTAAGCGGGAAGCCGTCCTCGAGATGAGCTCTCCCATCCCTTCGAGGGAGTAAGACCCCTGGTAGACCACCAGGTTGATAGGCCGGCGGTGCAAGCGCAGTGATGTGCTCAGCCGACCGGTACTAATGGGTCGAGGGCTTGACGGATATTTTTACCCTCTTGGTCTTGTGCAGTTTTCAAGCTCCACCGGGGCGCGGTCTCGCAAAATTCCGGTGGCGCATAGCGAGTGGGAAACACCTCTTCCCATTCCGAACAGAGCAGTTAAGCCACTCTGCGCCGATGGTACTTGGGGGGCAACCCCCTGGGAGAGTAGGTCGCCGCCGGTTCTTCTCTGACTCATGGGCCGCCCGTCGAGGCGGCCCATTGTCGTTCTAGGGACTGACCCGGCCTAGGACCGCGCAGCGAAGCGGTCGATCGCCGAGTTCCACGTACCGGTGCTCCTCCGCATGGAGCCAACTCGCCTACGGCCCTCACAGGGTTTCGCGGGCAGCTCAACGGGCTCGAGCCCGTACTCCCCGAGCGTGGCGAAGTCGATCATCAGGTCCGTGGCGTCGGCCACGTGGGTGCTGAGGGATTTCTTCGTATCGAACATAGGTTCGAATTTACGGTCGCCTTCGGACGGCATCGGATTTCTGCATGCGGTCTTGCACCGGCTTCTCTGCTTTTAATCGTTTTGCAGGTCTTTTCACCACGTCGAAGGCGAGAACCAGGGCGGCGACCCGAGCGGGTACCTCGACGTTGGGGGAGTGGCCGGCGCCCTGGATCAGCTTCGTCTTGAGGCCGGCGGCGCGGTAGGCAGCCAGGGCAGCGACGGGATCGTCGGCGATCTGCTCCTCCGCGCCCATGATCGCCAGGACGGGCTTCCCGGTCGCGGCGGCACGCTGCGGGATCGGCTTCTCGCCGGTGTACTCCTCGAAGGCGTCGTGAGAACCCTTGTAGGAGCTGTAGGTCATGCGCTTCACATCCTCGACGAAGGCATCGGGCACCGGGAAACCGGGTGCGAAGGCGATCTCGAGCCCGTCCTCGATCGAGAAGTCGGGCTTGACTCGCCAGAGCGTCTGGCCGATCACCGGCCTGAATGGCAGCTCGCCGATGAAGCCGACGTCGCCGTAGCTCGTGTCGGGGATGCTGTCGATGATCACCAGCCGGTCGACGAGCTGCGGCGACTCTTCGCTGAGGGCCACCGATACCGGCCCGCCGAGCGAGTGGCCGACCACCTCGGCGTCGCGGACCCCAAGCCGTCCCAGAGCCTGTGCGACCAGCGCCCCTTGATCGGGCATCGAGTAGCCCGAGGTGGGCTTTTCGGAGCCCCCGTGCCCGAGCAGATCCAGGGCGATCACGCGGTGCTCGCGAGCCAAGAGGGGGATCATCCCGTCCCACCAGTCGATCGAGCAGGTGAAGCAATGGACCAGCACGATCGGGCTGCCCCTCGGCGGCCCTCGTTCGACGACCTGGACCTCGCCGCCGGGCAGGCTGATGACGCGGGCGCCGCTCACGGTCACCTCCGCCGACTTGGTTTCTCCATCGGTGACCAGCACGTTGAGCGCGATAAGGACCGCCAGTGCGGCGGCGACGCCGATCAGGATCTTCCAGCCACGTCCCATAACGCAGGTACCCTAGCCGGACCATGGAGAAGTTCGTAATCGAAGGAGGGGAGTCGCTCTCAGGCGAGCTGACGGCTGCCGGCAACAAGAACGCGGCGCTGCCGATCCTCGCCGCCTGCCTTCTCACCGAGGAGGAGTTGCTGTTGCACCGGGTGCCGCGAATCCGCGACACGGAGGCGCAGATCGCGCTGCTCGAGCGCCTCGGCGTCGAGGCCGCCTGGGTCGCCGACAACAGCCTGCGCCTCTGTGCGGCGGCGGTCTCCGATGTCGCCGTAGACCAGGAGCTCTCCAACCAGATCCGGGCCTCGTTCTTGCTCGCCGGGCCGCTTCTTGCCCGCTTCGGCGAGGCGCGCATGCCGCCGCCGGGCGGCGACTTCATCGGCCGGCGCCGCCTCGACGCCCACCTCGACGCCTTCGCCGACCTGGGCGCCCGCGTCGAGGGCGATCGCTGGATCGAGCTGAGCGTGCCCCAGGGTGGCCTGCGGCCCTGCTCGATCTTCATGGACGAGCCCTCGGTGATGGGAACCGAGAACGCGCTGATGGCCGCCGCGTTGACGCCCGGGCCGACGACGATCACAAATGCCGCCTGCGAGCCGCACGTGCAGGATCTGGCCCGCCTGCTCAGCAGCATGGGCGCCGAGGTGACTGGAATCGGCTCCAACGTGATGACGGTGCACGGCCGCGACCGCCTCGGCGGGGCCGAGCACACGATCTCGCCTGACCACATCGAGGTCGGCAGCTTCATGGCGCTTGCTGCCGCCACGGGCGGCGAGCTGTGCATCCGCGACGCCGCTCCGGCTGACCTGGTCATGGTGCGCCGCCAGTTCCGGCGCCTCGGACTCGAGTCGACGATCGAGGGCAACGACGTGATCGTGGCGCCCGAGCAACAGCTGCGGGTCAAGGCCGACATCGGCGACGCGATCCCCAAGATCGAGGACGGTCCCTGGCCGGCTTTTCCCGCCGACCTCACCTCGATCGCGCTGGCCCTTGCCACGCAGGCCGATGGCGAGATCCTGATCTTCGAGAAGATGTTCGAGAACCGCCTCTTCTTCGTCGACAAGCTGGTCGCGATGGGCGCTCGGATCACGCTCTGCGATCCCCACCGGGCGATCGTCAGCGGTCCGAGCCGTCTTCACGGCGAACGCGTCGAGAGCCCCGACATCCGTGCCGGCATGGCGATGCTCATCGCCGCCCTCGCCGCCGAGGGCACATCGGAGATCGGCAACATCCGCCAGATCGACCGCGGCTACGAGTCGATCGACGAGCGCCTGCGCGGGCTCGGCGCTCGGATCGAGCGAACCTCTGCGGAGATCCCTGCCTAGAAGGCTTTCGGTCGCCACTCTCGTAAGGTCAGGCGCATGATTCACCCGATCCCCCCAGGGACGCGCGACATCCTCCCCGACGAGATGCGCGAGCTGCGCCGCCTGCACCTGGCGATGATCGAGGTGTTCGAAGGCCGCGGCTACAGCGAGGTGGCGACGCCAGCGATCGAGTACGACGAGGTATTGGCGCGAGGCGACGGTCGCACCGCCGATTCCGCCTACCGCTTCTTCGACGAGCGCGGCGACCTGCTGACGCTGCGCTCCGACATGACCGTGCCGATCGCCCGCCTGGTCGCCTCGCGCTTCGCCTCCGCCGAACCACCCCTGCGGCTCTGCTACCTGGCCAACGCCTACCGCGCGGTCCGGCCACAGCGAGGCCAGATGCGTGAGTTCGCACAGGCGGGAGTGGAGCTGATCGGTGCACCGGCGCCTGCCGGGACCGTCGAGGTGATCGAGGTGCTGGAGGCGGCGCTCGACGCCGCCGGCCTCGATCGCGCCGTGATCGGCCTCGGTGACGCCGACCTCTACCGGCAGCTGCTGACAGAGCTAGGAGTCCAGGGCGAGGGGCGCGACGCGATCCTCAGCCGGCTGGCAACGCACGATCTGGTCGGCCTCGAGACAACGCTCTCGGAAGCCGGAATCGCCGCGGAGCAGGTGAGCACCTGCCTCGCCCTCTCTCAGTTACGCGGCGGTCGCGAGGTACTCGACGAGGCGCGGAAGATCGGAGGGGCCGCGGTCGAGCGCGCGACCGCGCGCATCGGCGAGACCTTCGAGGCGCTCGAAGCGCGCGGGGCCGCGGACCGTGTCCAGGTCGACCTCGGCCTGCTGCGGGACCTCGGCTACTACAGCGGCGCCATCCTCGAGGTCTACGACCCCGCCCTGGGGCACGTCCTCGGTGGCGGCGGGCGATACGACGGTCTGCTGAAGCGTTTCGGCATCGACCTGCCGGCAGCAGGATTCGCCCTCTACCTGGAGCGCGTCCACGTCGCCCAGATGGAGGAGGAAGCGCGGCGGGAGGGGCAGTCGTGAGCGTCGAGGTTGCCGGCACCGCGGGTGCAAAGCCGGACGGGCCGCTAAAGCTGGCGGTGCCGCGGGGCGCCCTGCTCGACGGCACCCTCGACGTGCTCGATGCGGCTGGCGTCGACACCGCTGCGGCTCGCGGCGAGTCGCGCGCGCTGATCTTCCCCGGCGAGGGGATCACGCTGGTGACGATGCGCCCCTCCGACGTGCCGACCTACGTCGAGGCCGGCGCCGCCGACATCGGCATCACCGGCAAGGACGTGCTGCTCGAGCAGGCCGACCGCATGGTTTACGAGCTGCTCGACCTCGGCTACGGACGCTGCCGCATGGTCCTGGCGGGCCGCAAGGGCGACGAGCGGCTCGGCGAGTCCCAGCGACGCCTGGGGATGATGCGGATCGCGACCAAGTACCCGCGGATCGCCGAACGCCACTTCGAGTCCACCGGCCGCCAGGTCGAGACGATCGAGGTCAAGGGCTCGGTCGAGCTGGCGCCGCTGATCGGCCTGGCCGACGGCATCGTCGACCTGGTCGCCACCGGCCGCACCTTGGAAGAGAACGATCTCGAGGTGCGCGAGGAGATACTCGAGTGCACGGCCCGCTTCGTCGCCAACCGCGTCGCGCACAAGCTGCGCGCGACCGAGATCGACGAGCTGACCGCAAGGCTGCGGGAGGCGACGGCACGGTGAATGTGCGGCGCTTCGAGTGGGGGGGCGCCGCCGTCACCGCCGCCGCGATCCGCGACTGGTCGGTTGCGTCGGCGCCTGCGGTGGACGTGGCCCCGATCGAGCGCGAAGTCGCCGAGGGCGGCGACGCGGCGGTGCTGCGTCTGACGGCCCGCTTCGACGCAACCGAGAGCCCACCCACTGAGCTTCGAGTCGAGCCTGGGGAGATGGCGAGGTCACTCGATGCGCTGGAACCGACGGTCCGCGAGGCGATGGAGGTCGCCGCGGCCAATGTGCGCGCGGTCGCCGTGGCCCAACTCGGCCACGACCGGCATGAGGTCGAGC
>JBAREU010000108.1:0-1588 GCA_049796515.1 Solirubrobacterales bacterium | reverse complement strand
AAAGGAATGTTTGAGAATAGTTCCGTTAACCGGATTTCAGCACGCGCAGGGTGGAGGTTTAAAATAAACATTGCCCCGGCCACGCTACGGCCCCGATCCCAGGGCCTCAAAACGTCATTTTCCCGCGTCAGTTTGGAGACTAACCGATCGCCGATTGTTGTGTCAACCTCAGGGTCACACAGCCGCGGCCACTTACCTTTTCAGCAAGAACTCTTCGCGCAACTGTTGGTAGGGTTTCTCCAGCTGCACCGCGTCTTCGGGAGTCAGGAGCAATACCCGCACACCTTTGGCCTCCATGTCGAGGTCCGGGTAGATCGGTCGCACGTCTCGGCGAGCCGAGAGCCTGCCAAACTCAGCAAGAATTTTTTGTGCCGGCGCGGAGAGCAAGTAGTCCATGAGCAGCGCCGAAGCATAGGGTCGGGGCGATTTTTTCGCGACCACTAGGGGGCTCGGTGTCGCCGGTGTCGGATCGGTATAGGAGATTTCCACCGGACAACCTTTGGTATTTTTCAGGTCTGCCAACCGATAAGCGTAAAGGTCGATCCCCCCTTTGAATTCCCCCGCGCACAGCAGCTGGGTCAGCAAGGTATGACCTTTGCGCACGACGACGTCGTTCTTACTGATCCCCTGTAAATATTTCCGCGTCCGCTCCACGCCCCAAGTTTTCAACCAACCCATGATTGATTTGTCCGGATCCTGATCCAGAGCGAAGTTTCCTTTCCACTTCGGCTCCAAAAAATCCTCGTATTTCTTCGGCACATCGCCCGCAGGCACCAGCCGGGAGTTATAAGCGATCACGGCGATGTTGTAATCGTAAGGGGTCCAATAACCCTGCTTGTCCCTGAGCGCTTCCGGATAGAAAGCTCTCTCCGGCGAATCGTAGCGCCCGACCAAACCGGCTTTCATGAGAGTGGGAAGATGCTCATTGCTGGGCCCGACGACATCCGCTAGGAATTGGCCGCCCCTCGCTTCAGTCAAGAATCGGTTGGCGATCCGTTCACCCGATGCCCGGTAAACTTCCAGCTTGAGCGGATAGCGCTTTTCGAAATCGACCCTGAGTTTCTCCAACTGCTCCGCGTTGATGTTGCCGTACAAAACAGCCTTACCCTCCGTCTTGGCGCCGGATAAAAGCTGCTTTTGCCTTTCCGCCCCCGAGAGGTTGCCCAGCTCGCGCCACACTTCCTCGGGTTCCTTTGCCGAGCCATGGGTTGACACGAAGAAAAGAAGTCCTAAAAAGAGCACAAGGCGCATCGCTACGGTTTTCATAACTTCATCTCCGTTTCAAAAGACTGTTTTGCCTCGCGAGGTTGCCGAACCCTGATGGCCTTCTTCTATCCTACAAATCGTCGAATTCCGTCAAGGGTCTGCTGATGCCGTCGCGAGAGCGTGCTGGAAGCAACCGGGAACGACCCCGAATCGTCATCCCGCCATCTCCGACACTCCATCGAATTCAACTTGCATGCCGCGGCGGACTAGCATAGATTTCCATTCCACTATGAAGATAGGAATTATTCCGTTCCTATTCCGTCCTCTGCTCGCTTCCCTGAAGTCTTTTGCTAATTACTATCTCGCTAAGCCTGGTGAGCGG
>JBAREU010000107.1:0-7212 GCA_049796515.1 Solirubrobacterales bacterium | reverse complement strand
CGGATGGAGCGTGGCTACGCCCGGGCCGAGGAGCGCAACCAGGAGGTGCGCGAGAGCCTCGAACCGCTGGCCGACGGCGAGCGGCCGCTGGTGGTGACGATCGGCGCAGTGGTCGCCGCGCTGGTGGCGATCTCGATCCTCGCCGGCTACCTCGCCGGGGTCGAGGTCGAAGGCGACAAACCGCGTCTCGCCCAGGTGCTGGCACCGGCGCTGATCATGGGTGTGATGGCCTGGGGCATGTGGCGCGCCCGCTACTGGGCCGTGCTCGGCTTCCAGCTGCTGCTCGTCTTCCTCATCTTCAGCGCCGTCTTCGGCCTCGCCGTGCAGGCGTCGAGCCTGGCCGAGTTCGCGACCACCCTGGGCCTGCTCGCCGTCGCCGGAACCTTCTTCTTCTTCATGGTCAAGGCGATGGCGCGGATCCAGATGCCGAAACGCGGGTAGCTATAGGCTCAGGTTCTTGGCGGATTCGTTCGACACGATCGTCATTGGCGGGGGCCCTGGCGGGTACGTCGCCGCGATCCGCTCGGCCCAGCTGGGACGCAAGACGGCCGTGGTCGAGCGCGACAAGCCGGGCGGTCGCTGCCTCAACTACGCCTGCATCCCGGCCAAGACCGTCCTCTATACCGCCGAGCTCTACGACCAGGCGCGCAACTCGGCCGAGCTCGGACTGGTCGTCAAGGACGCTGAGATCGACTGGGACGCGCTGGGCAAGCGCCGCGCCGCCGTCTCCGACTCGCTCTCGAGCGGCGTGAAGATGCTCTGGGACAAAAACAAGGTGACCTGGCTCAAGGGCGATGGATCGCTCACCGCCGAGGGCGGCGTCAAGGTCGGCGACGACGTCTACGAGGCGGGCGCCGTGGTGATCGCCACCGGCTCGGTCGCGTTGCCGATCCCCGGCGTCGAGTTCGGTGATCGCGTGCTCGATACCTGGGGCGCCTGGTCGCTGCCCGAGCAGCCGCAGAAGATCGCCGTCGTCGGCGCGGGCGCCTCGGGCTGCGAGATCGCCTCTGCCTACGGCCGTTTCGGCACCGAGGTGCTGCTGGTCGAGATGCTCGACCAGATCCTGCCCGCGGAGGACAAGGACATGGCGCGGATCGTCGAGCGGGCCTTCAAGAAGCAGAACATCACGATCTCCACCGGCACCCCGGTCGAAAACGTCGAGGCGGGCGCGGACTCGGTCAAATTCACCTATGGCAACGATTCGGCTGAAGTCGACTACCTCTGCATCGCCGGCGGCCGCGGCACCGACGTCGACGGGCTCGGGCTGAAAGAGGCCGGAGTCGAGCTGGAGGAGAACGGCAAGGTCAAGGTCGACGAGTTCGGCCGCACCAGCAACGCCAAGGTCTACGCGATCGGCGACCTGGTCAACGCCAAGTCGCTCGCCCACAAGGCATCGGAGGAGGGGGTCGTCGCGGTCGAGCACGCCGCCGGCGTCGAGACCCACCCGGTCGACCAGAACCTCGTCGCCGGCGCCACCTTCTGCCACCCGCAGGTCGCCAGCGTCGGCCTCACCGAGGCGGCGGCGAAGGAAGCCGGGCACGAGATCAAGGTCGGCAAGCTGAAGCTGGGCGCGGTCGGCGGGGCGACCGTCTACGACGACAAAGACGGCCTGGTCAAGCTGGTCGTCGACTCCAAGTACGGCGAGATCCTCGGCGCCCACATCGTCGGCAACCGCGCCTGCGACATGATCGCCGAGCTGGTCGCGACGATGGCGCTGGAGGGCGGCTACCAGGAGCTGGCGCGGATCGTCCATCCCCACCCGACGATCTCCGAGGCGATCCTCGACGCAGCCCGCGCGGTCGACGGCTGGGCAACCCACGCGTGAGCGCCGAGCGCGCCACCTTCTACTTCGACCTCGGCTCCCCCTACGCGTACCTGACCGCGGAGCGGATCAGTGGGCTGTTCACCGATGCCGAGCTGGAGCAGCCGGAGTGGCAGCCGATCCTGCTCGGCGGCCTGTTTAAGCGCTACGGTCGCGACTCCTGGGCGAACGGGCCGGGACGCGAGGACGGCATCGCCGAGGTCGAGCAACGCGCCCGCGCCTACGGGCTTCCGCGACTCGCCTGGCCCGAGCCATGGCCCGGCAACACGCTGTTCGCGATGCGCGCCGCGACCTTCGCCAAGCAGACCGGGCGCACCGTCTCCTTCGCCCTCGCCGCCTTCCGCCAGGCCTTCGCCGCCGGGCGCGACCTGAGCGAGCACGACAACGTGCTGATCTCCGCCGCGGCCTGCGAGCTGCACCCCAACGCAGTGAGCAAAGCGTGCGGGACGGAAAGCGTCAAGCGCGCGCTGATCGAGGCGACCGACCGGGCCGCCGAGCTGGGCGTGATCGGCGTCCCCTCGTTGGTCGTCGGCAAGGACGTTTTCTGGGGGGACGATCGGGTCGAGGAGGCGGTCGAGGCCGCGAGCTAAGGTGGCCTCAATGGCTGACCTGCCCGACGCCGCCACCTGTTACGAGCTGCTCGCGCGGATGACGCTGATCCGCCGCTTCGAGGAGGAGGCCGGGCGGCAGTACCAGCGAGCCAAAGCCGGTGGCTTCCTCCACCTGGCGATCGGCGAGGAGGCGACGATCGTCGGCACCACCTCGGTGATGCGCGACGAGGACTACCTGATCGGCACCTACCGCACCCACGGGCACGCGATCGCCCGCGGCACCGATCCCAAGCGGGTGATGGCGGAGCTCTTCGGCCGGGTCGACGGGACCAGCGGTGGTCGCGGCGGCTCGATGCACATCTTCGACCGCGAGCGGCGCTTCATGGGCGGCTACGGCGTGGTCGGCGGCAACCTGCCGATCGCCGCGGGGCTGGCCCTCTCCTCGGAGTACAAGAGCGAGGACGCGGTCACCGTCTGCATGCTCGGCGACGGCGCCTCCAACACCGGCAACTTCGGCGAGACGATGAACCTGGCGGCGCTCTGGCAACTGCCCGTCTTCTTCCTGGTCGAGAACAACCTCTACGGGATGGGCACCTCGGTCGAGCGCCACTCGGCCCAGACCGATCTCTCCAAGAAGGCCGAGGGCTACGGCATCACCGGCGAGCGGATCGACGGGATGGACGTGATCGCGGTGCGTGAGGGAGTGTCCGAGGGGATTCGCCAAGCACGCGAGGAGCGCCGTCCGACCCTGCTGGAGGCCTTCACCTACCGCTACCGCGGTCACTCCGCCGCCGACCCCGAGGTCTATCGCGAGCGCGAGGAGGTCGAGGAGTGGCGGCGCAAAGACCCGATCGAGGCCTTCGCCCGGCGCTGCGTCGAGGCCGGCGTGCTGGGCGAGCGCGAGGTGCAGCAGACGCGCGAGAAGGCGGAGGAGCAGGTCAAGGCGGCGGTCGAGTTTGCGGACGCCTCACCCGAGCCGGCGCTCGACAGCCTCTACGAAAATCTCTACGTGCTCGACAGCGCCGCTGGCTGGTACGCGGTCGATGAGCGCAGCCCCGAGCCGCACCGGGGCGAGCGCGAGGAAGAGGAGATGCCGGAGACGGCGCGCGAGCTGGCCGAGGCCGGCGCCGCTTACGCCGGGCAGCCGGACGGGCCGCGTCCCCAGGCCAGGCCGAATCCAGCCGAGCACGGCGACGCCCAGGAGGGGGTCGAGCCGGAGGTTGCCGAGCAGGGCGGGGACTCACCCGTTGCCGACGAAGTCGAGGAGGAGGCGGAGCGCTGATGGCGACGCTGCGGATGCGCGAGGCCCTGCGCGACGCGATGGCGGAGGAGATGCGCCGCGACGAGGCGGTCTTCGTCATGGGCGAGGACGTCGGCGTCTTCCAGGGCGCCTTCAAGGTGACCGAAGGACTGCTGCAAGAGTTCGGCGAGCGGCGCGTGCGCGACACGCCGATCTCCGAGAACACGATCGTCGGCACCGGGGTCGGCGCCGCGATGGGCGGACTGCGGCCCGTGGTCGAGCTGATGACCGTCAACTTCTCACTGCTGGCGCTCGACCAGATCGTCAACCACGCCGCCGCGATCCCCTACATGTTCAACGGCCAGGCGCGGGTGCCGCTGGTGATCCGCATGCCGGGGGGCGGCGGTCACCAGCTCGGCCCCACCCACTCGCACAGCTTCGAGGCGCTCTACCTGCAGGTGCCGGGGCTGCTCGTCGCCTGCCCCTCGACCCCGGCCGACGGCAAGGCGCTGCTGAAGGCGGCGATCCGCGACGACAACCCGGTGATCTTCATCGAGCACGAGAGCCTCTACGGGACGCGCGGCGAGGTGGCGGACGATGGCGCCGAGGAGGTGCTGCGCTTCGGCGAGGCGGCGGTGCGGCGCGAGGGCGGTGACGTGACGATCGTCGGCGTGCTGAAGATGGCGCACGTCGCCGAGGAGGCGGCGCGGACGCTCGCCCACGAGCACAACATCGAGGCCGAGGTGATCGACCCGCGCACGCTGCGACCGCTCGACCTCGACACGATCCTCGAGTCGGTGCGCAAGACCAACCGGGCGGTGATCGTCGAGGAGGGCTGGCCGCACGGCGGCGTCGGCGCCAACTTGGCGACGTTGATCACCGAGCAGGCATTCGACCAGCTCGACGCGCCGGTGCAGCGGGTGACCGGGGCCGATGTCCATATGCCGTATTCCAAGCGGCTGGAGCAGGCGGCTATTCCGCATGAGGAGCATGTGGTGCAGGCTGCCCTGGCGGCGTTGGAGGGATCGATCTGATGGCTGACGTGGTCATGCCAAGGTTGTCCGACTCTATGGAGGAGGGAACCGTTCTGCAATGGCTTAAAGCCGTCGGGGATGAGATCGCCGTCGGCGATGAGTTGGTCGAAATCGAGACCGACAAGGCGAACATGGCTTATGAAGCTGATGTTGCCGGGACGCTCTCCGAGATCCTCGTGCAGGAGGGTGAGACGGTTGCGATCGGGACGCCGATTGCGCGGGTCGGTGAGGCCGCTGAGGGTGACGGTCAAGGGACCAGCGAGTCCCGGCCCGCGGGTCCTGTCGCCGCAGGGGACCCACCGCCCCTTCCGGTAGCTAAAGCTTCCTCAGGGGCGGTCCCCCCTACGGCGCCACCCGCGGGAGAGGCGGCTGAATCTTCAGCTTCGACGGCAGCACCGGAAGCTCCAGCCGATGGACATCGCGTCAAAGCTTCTCCGCTGGCGCGCCGGATCGCAAAGGAACGTCAGCTCGACCTGTCGCAGCTTCACGGCTCGGGGCCCGGTGGCCGAATCTTGAAGGCGGATGTGGAGAACGTTTCTTCCGCGGGTGACGCGGTGGCGGGGGTCCCCCATAGCGGAGGAGACCGCGAAGCGGGATCCGAGCACATGGGGGAAGCCGCCGCGGCAGGACCCGCGGTTGAGACGCCCCGTCCCGAGACCGCCAAAGGTGAAGTCACCTACGAGGACCTCTCGAAAGTCCAGCAAGTGATCGCCCGTCGGATGGCCGAGTCGAAGGCTACGGCGCCGCACTTCTACCTGCGCGCGTCGGTCGACATGAGCCGGGCGGTTGCGGGACGGAAGCTGCTGAAAGAGGCGACCAGCGAGGGCGACGTCGTCCCCTCGTTCAACGACATGGCGGTCAAGGCCTGCGCGCTGGCGCTGCGCGAGCATCCGCGGGCGAATGGCGCCTACCGCGACGGGCGGTTCGAGCTGTACTCGCGGGTCAACGTCGGGGTAGCGGTGGCGGCCGAGGACGCCCTCGTCGTCCCCACTGTCTTCGACGCCGACCGCAAGGGGCTGCGGCAGATCGCCTCCGAGTCGCGGGAGCTGGCCGCCAAAGTGCGCGAGGGGCAGATCACGCCGCCGGAGCTCTCCGGCGCGACCTTCACCGTCTCCAACCTGGGGATGTACGGGATCGAAGGCTTCTCCGCGGTGATCAATCCACCGCAGGCGGCGATCCTCGCCGTCGGCGCGATCGAGGAGCGCCCCGTCGTCCGCGACGGCGAGATCGCGACCGCACACCTGATGCAGGTCGACCTCGCCTGCGACCACCGCATCCTCTATGGCGCACCCGCCGCAGAGTTCCTCGCCCGCATCAGGGCACTCCTCGAAGAGCCTCTCTCCCTGGCGTTGTAACCCCCGGCGGATGGAAGGATTTGGGGGTCTATAGCTCCCCAAATCCTTCAATGAGCCAGCGGCGGCTCAGCAAGTCTTGCGAGCGCCCGTTACCGCATTCCAGGCTCGGCCCAGCGAGAAGTCGGCGGCTACGCGGAAGACGCCGGGATGGCTCGCCCGGGCCAGGGTCCAGTCGCCGCGGCGGATCAGGCAGCCCTGGCCGCGGGCTATCGACCAGTAGGGGGTGAAGGCGACGCGGACTAGGAACTCGCCGGGGCGGGTCACGTTGAGGGCGAAGCCGCTGTGGCTGATCGAGCGGACACGGGCTGCGCCAGAGTCGAGCGCCTGCACCAACGGCGCCGGGTCGCGCACCTCGTAGACGCGCCAGTGGGCGTTGCTCCAGCGCGGCTCGAGGTAGGGCGGGTCGCGCAGGATCAGGCGGCGCTCGGCGACCGAGGAGTAGTCGAGCGGCGCGTCGGGCAGCGCCACGTAGCGGATCGCGTTGTCATGCAGCCAGCCCCTGTATGCCGCGTCGCCAAGCGGGCCGTCGCGGTAGAAGATGCCGTCCCGGGTGGTGTCGAGCTGGCGCAGCCAGCCGCGCGCCAGTTCGAAGTCCGGCGCCAGGTAGGCCGACTCCCAGTGGTTGGCCGTTGGCGGCACCTCGACGCGGGCGGCGTCTCCCCCGTGGTCCCGCAGCCAAGTGGCGACCGGAGCGAAGTAGGCGGCGGACGTCGATGGGTCGCCGACGCTGCGGGCGATCTGGTTGACGCTTGCGGTCACCTGCCAGTAGAGGCCGCCGGCAAGCGCCAGCGCGAGCAGGAGCGTCGACGCCCGTGAGAGGCGCGGCCGGTGGGCGAGCATGACGGCGGCCAGGATCGGACCACCGAAGAGGGCGCCGAGGCGGACGGCGTTGCCGCCCATCGGGTTCGGCGCCAGCCAGAGCACGGTCGCGGCCAGCATGTATGCGACGAGCACGCGGCGCAGCTGTCGCTCCTCCCAGGCCAGACGACGGGTCACCAGCAGCGCCCCACCGCAGAAGAGCGGGATCGCCACGTAGGAGGAGAAGGCGAAGGGGAACTCGCCGGCTTCCGGGAAGGCGAGGTTGGGCACGATGACGAGCCCCAGAGAGAGGCAGGCGACCCAGATCGCGGCGAGGTTCGAGCGGCGGTCGCGGGGCAGGATGCCGGCGAGCAGCACGCCCGCCAGGAACGCCGCCGCGACCGGGCTGGAC
>JBAREU010000106.1:0-10778 GCA_049796515.1 Solirubrobacterales bacterium | reverse complement strand
TCTTCGGCCCGCGCGCCGCGCAGCCGCTCGAGTACGCCGAACAGACCTGGACGGAGGAGGAATGGTCGGGCGGCGGGCCGACCTCGAACTTTGGTCCGGGTGGCTGGACCGCCTGCGGCCCGGCGCTGCGAGCGCCGACGGGCCGCGTTCACTGGGCCGGGACCGAGACGGCCACCATATGGAGCGGCTACATGGAGGGCGCCCTGCAGGCGGGCGAGCGGGTTGCCGCCGAGTTACTGGAAAGCGACCCCCGAGTGGGTTAGGGTCGGCGTGTACCCCGTCTCCCACCAGAACGGAGTTCCCGCATGGCCTATGAGATGCAGATCCGCGGTACGCAGGACGAGGTCAAGATCCGCAGCCCCTGGGCCGCCGCCCTGCTGCCGATCATCACCCTCGGCATCTACCACCTCGTCTGGTGGTACCGGATCAACCGCGAGCTGCGCGACTACGGCAATGCCAAAGGCTACGACCTCGGCCAAAACCCGACCAACTCGTTGCTGGCGCTCTTCCCGGGCGGGTTCATCATCGTCCCGGCCCTGATCACCTACTGGCGCGGGACCAAGCGGGTCATGGGCGCCTCGCGCCTGGCCGGCAAGGAGCCACTCAACGGCTGGATCGCGATCATCCTCTATTTGCTGCTCGCGCCCGGCCTCTGGGCCTACATCCAGGTCTCGCTCAACGACGTCTGGCGCCAAGAAGCCGACGCGATGCCCGGCCAGGAGCTGCCGCCGGCGCCGGCAAGCGAGATGCCGCCGCCGCTGCCGCCCGAGCAGCAGTCCACCCAGCCGCCGCCGGAACAGCAGCCGCCCTCGCCCTAGACTCGGGGGCGTGGACCGCGCCCTGCTGAAGCAGACGCTCGCCGAGGCCGGTGAGCCGTCCTACCGCACCTCCCAGGTTTGGGAGTGGGTGGCGCGCGGGGCGCGCTCCTACGCCGAGATGACCAACCTGCCGGCGGCATTGCGCGAGCGGCTCGCCGCGGCGTTGCCGCTCTCGACCCTCGATCTCCGCACCGAGGCGAAGTCCGACGACGGCACGGTCAAGGCGCTCTTCCACACCGCCGACGGGCGGCCGCTCGAGGCGGTGCTGATGCGCTACCGCGATGGGCGCCGTTCGGTCTGCCTCTCCTCGCAATCGGGCTGCCCGCTGACCTGTACCTTCTGCGCAACCGGCCAGATGAGGTTCGGCCGCAACCTCAGCGCCGACGAGATCCTCGACCAGGCGCTGCACTTCCGCCGCACCGAAGCGATCGACCACGTCGTCTTCATGGGCATGGGCGAGCCGACGATGAACATCGACGCGGTGCTAGCTGCGTGCGAGCGGCTGCCCGACCTCGGCGTCACCCATCGCCGTACGGCGATCTCGACCGTCGGCTGGGTGCCCGGGATCGATCGGCTCGCCGAGTGTGAGATGCCGCTCAGCCTCGCCCTCTCCCTGCACGCCCCCAACGACGGTCTGCGCTCGCAGCTGATGCCGGTCAACGAGCGTTACCCGCTGGCCGAGGTGCTGGCCGCCTGCCAGCGCTACCTCTCTCGCCGCCGCCGCAAGGTCTTCGTCGAGTACGTGATGCTGGACGGGGTCAACGACCTGCCCGAGCACGCCCGTGAGCTCGCCGCCCTGCTCGACCGCCGCGCCTACAAGGTCAACCTGATCCCCTACAACCCGACCGGCGCCTACGACGGCTCCTCGCCGGAGCAGATCGAGCGCTTTCGCGCGATTCTCGCCGAGCACGGCCTCGCTGCCACCGTCCGCCTCACCCGCGGCCGCGACATCGACGCTGCCTGCGGGCAACTCGCCGCATCGTCAGCAGCCTGACTGCTGGGGCGTTTGGCCGGTTAGCCAGCTAGGATCGCTGGCGATGTCGCCCAAGAGCTCAACGCCGACTACTCGCCGCGTCCCGCCGCCGAAGCAGTTGAGCCCCAACCCGGTCGTGCGCGTGCTCGACGACGCCCGGGCGGAGATCCGCGTGCGCCGTCGCGGCAGCTACCCGCCCGGCCCTCAGGACTTCAACATGGGGCGCACGCTTCAGGCGGCGCGCGAACCGCTCCCGCTGCTCCTCTCCCTTTACGAAGAGCACGGCCCGATCTTCAGCGTTCGGCTGCTCCACAGCCCGGTGATCTTCATGCTCGGCCCCGAGGCGAACCACTTCATCACCGTCGCCCATCCGGAGAACTTCCACTGGCGGGAGTCGAGCTTCGGTGACCTGATCCCGCTGCTCGGCGACGGTCTGCTGACGATCGACGACGCCTACCACGACCGCGCCCGCGAGATCATGATGCCGGCCTTCCACCGCGAACAGGTCGCTGCCTCGGTTGCGGCGATGACCGCCGAGGCGACGCGGGCGATCGACGGGCTGCGCCTCGGCGAGGTGGTCGACCTCTACGAGTGGATGCGGGGGCTGGCGATGCGGATCGCGATGCGGGCGCTGCTCGGCCTGGATCCGGACGAGGCCGGCAAGGGCGCCGCCGCGGCCGAGCACTTCGAGCGGGGGCTGGGCTTCTATGGGATTGACTTCCACCTGCGTCTGCTGCGCGGTCCGGGTTCGCCATGGTCGAAGATGGCCGCTTCGCGGGCGATCCTCGACGAGATCGTCTACGGCGAGATCGCCCAGCGCCGCGCCAATCCGGACGCGGAGCGCATGGACATCCTCAGCCTCCTGATCGGCGTGCGCGACGAGGCGGGAGAGGGCTTCTCCGACAAGGAGATCCGCGACCAGGTGATGACCCTGATGTTCGCCGGTCACGACACCTCGACCTCGACCCTCACCTTCATGATGCACGAGCTGGCGCGCCACCCGCACGTGGTCGAGCAGCTGCAGGAGGAGCAGGACCGGGTCCTCGGTGGCGACGCCCCGGACATCGACAGGCTCGAGCGCGAGATGCCCTGCCTGGACATGGTCCTCGATGAGGTGCTGCGCCTCTACCCACCGGCCTGGATCGGGCCCAGGCGCGCTGTGCGGGACTTCGAGTTCAACGGCCACAAGGTCAAGCGCGGCGCCTACGTCAATTACTGCTCATGGGCCAGCCACCGCATCCCCGAGGTTTTCCCCGATCCCGAGGCCTTCATCCCGGAGCGCTTCACGCGGGAGCGCAAGGCGGCGCTGCCACGCGGTGCCTACGTTCCCTTCGGTGGTGGCAGGCGGATCTGCATCGGCAAGCGCTTCGGTCAGACCGAGGTCAAGCTGGTGGCGACGATGCTGCTGCAACGGCTGCGCCTCGACGCTCTGCCCGGCCGCACGATGACCGTGCGCCAGATGCCGACCCTCTCGCCGCGGGGCGGTCTTAAGATGCGGGTACTGTCCCGCATGTGACCGAGGCGCCCGCGTCGCAGCTCAGCCGCTGGGTGCTCTGGTTCGGCGGCCTCGCCTTCTTCACCTGTTACCTCGGGCAGACCGTGCTGGGCGTGATCCAGCCGACGATTGCCGCTGAGCTCGACCTCAGCGAGTCCGAGGCGCAATGGGTCGTCAACGCCTTCTTCCTCACTCTGGCGCTGTTCGCCGCGCCCGGTGGTCGCCTCGGCGACTACTACGGACACCGTCAGGTGCTGCTCGTGGCGCTCTCGATCTTCGCGCTTGGCTCTGCCTCCGCCGCCGTCTCGCAGGGGTTCGTCTGGCTCGTCGTGAGCATCGGCGTGGCCGGGATCGGCGCCTCGACCCTCTATCCCTCCAGCGCCGCGATGATCGCCAACCGGGTGCCGGAGCGCCACCGCGGCGACGCCCTCGGCAAGTACTCGGCGATCGGGATCACCGTCTTCACGATCGGCCCGCTGATGGCGGGCCTGCTGACCGAGGTGGTCAGCTGGCGCGCCCTCTTCGGCCTCCAGGTCGCGGTCGGTGTCGGTCTCGTCCTGCTCGGCTGGCGCAAGGTCGATAACCGCCCGGTCGGCGAGCCCGCCCCCTTCGACACCATCGGGCTCGTGATCCTGATGGCCGGTCTGACGGCCCTGCTCGTCTCGCTGATGCAGGCGCTCAGTTGGGGCTGGGACTCGGGCGCGACGCTGACGCTCTTCGGCGTCGGCCTCGTGATCCTCGCCAACTTCGCCCGCTATGCGCTCGGTCGCGAGCATCCGCTGCTCGACATCGGGTTGCTGCGCAAGCGCGAGCTGCGCGGCATCGTCCTGGCGATGTTCGCAGCCCAGTTCGTGATCACCGGCTACATCGTCTACATCGCCACCTACTTCCAGCACGTGCTCGGCTACGGGCCGCTGCTGGCGGCGCTGGCGATCGTCCCCTCGGTGCTCGCCGAGCCCGTCTTCAACATCCTCGCCGGACGCGCCACCGACCGGATCGGCCCGCGCACCCCGGCGCTCGTCGGCTACCTCCTCACGGCCGTCTGCATGGCCTGGATCGCCGCCTTCGTCGACCAGGACAGCTACGCCCTGTTGCTGCCGGGACTGATTCTGCTCAGCGCCTCGATCGCGCCGATGTTCACCTCGTTGCTGACCGGGCTCAGCAACGCTGTCGGTGCCGAGGAGCGCGGCGACGCCAACGCCCTCGTCCTCACCGTGCGCTGGATCGGCGCCGCCGCCGGCACCATGGTGCTCGGCGTCGTCATCCACTCCGGCGAAGGCGCCACCCCGACCGCCGCCCCCTACGCAACCGCCTTCGCCATCCTCACCGGCTTAGCCCTCGCGGGCGCCCTGGCCTGTGCCGTGCTCCTGCGCGAGCGAGCCGCTACTTGATGAAGAGCATCTCCTCGTATTTCGGCAGCGGCCAGAGGTCGTCGGCGACGACCTTCTCCAGCTTGTCCGCCGCCTCGCGCACCTGCGCCATCGCGGCGATCTGCTTGTCGCGGGCGTGGATCGCCAGGTCCATTCCCTCGAGCTCATCCGGGTAGGCGTTGGCGGCTTCAAGTGCCGCGAGCGCTTCGTCCAGCCTTTCGATCAAGGCGTACAGCGGCGGGACCAGGCCTTTGTAGCTGGTCTCCTCGATCATCGCGAGATAACGCAGAGCCGCCGGCAGGATCATCGTCTTGGCGATCGAGAAGGTGGTCTCCGCCTCGATGTTGGCGCGGATTGCGTACTGCTCGAGCCAGACCTCGTAGCGCGACTCGAGCTCGCGCTTGGAGAGCACGTCGTAGTTCTCGAAGGCGGCGACGGTCTGGTCGGTGAGCACCTCCGGCAGGGCATCGGGCGTCGTGCGCAGGTTCTTCAGCCCGCGCTGCTCGGCTTCGGCGTGCCAGGCCTCGTCGTAGTTGTCGCCGCCGAAGCAGACTTGCCTGTTGGCGGCATAGGACTCCTTGACGAGGTCGATTACCGCCGCCGCGGTGTCCCCGCCGCCGGAGGTCTTTGCCTCCAGCTCGTTTGCCAGCTGGTCGATTGCCTCGGCGACGATCGTGTTCAGCACGGTATTGGGGAAGGCGAGCGACATGCTCGATCCCAGCGCCCGGAACTCGAATTTGTTGCCGGTGAAGGCGAAGGGCGAGGTGCGGTTACGGTCGCCGCCGTGCATCGGCAGTTTCGGCAGCACCGTCGCGCCCAGCTCGAGGAAGGAGGCCGGGGTGTGCGGGTCGCCTTCGCCGCTGGAGATCGCCTCGAAGACCTTCTCCAGCTCGCCGCCGAGGAAGATCGAGATGATCGCCGGCGGCGCCTCGTTGGCGCCGAGGCGATGGTCCTGGCCGATATTGGCGACCGAGGCGCGCAGCAGCCCCTGGTGCTTGTTGACCGCCTGGATCACCGCGGCGCAGAAGAAGAGGAAGTGGATGTTGTCGGCCGGCGTGTCGCCCGGGTCGAGCAGGTTGCTGCCGGTGTCCGTCCCCATCGACCAGTTGTTGTGCTTGCCGGAGCCGTTGACGCCGGCGAAGGGCTTCTCGTGCAGCAGGCAGACGAGGCCGTAGCGACGGGCGACACTTTCCAGCACCTGCATCATCAGCTGCTGGTGGTCGGAGCCGACGTTCGAGTTCTCGAACACCGGCGCGATCTCGTACTGGTTCGGCGCCACCTCGTTGTGGCGGGTCTTGACCGGGATGCCGAGCTTGCGCATCTCCAGCTCGGCCTCGAGCATGCAGGCGAGGATCCGCTCCGGGATCGAGCCGAAGTAGTGGTCGTCGAGCTCGTGGCCCTTGGGCGGCTTGGCGCCGAACAGGGTGCGGCCGGTCGAGATCAGGTCGGGACGCTCGAAGAAGTACTGCTCGTCGATCAGGAAGTACTCCTGCTCGGCGCCGACGGTGGTGAAGACGCGCTTGCTGTCCTCATCGCCGAGCAGCCGCAGCGCCTTGATGGCAGAGCGCGAGAGGGCGTCCATCGAGCGCAGCAGCGGGATCTTCGCGTCGAGGGCCTCGCCGGTCCAGGAGGCGAAGGCGGTCGGGATGCAGAGCAGCGCCCCGTTCGGGTTCTCGAGGATGAAGGCAGGGGAGGTCGGGTCCCAGGCGGTGTAGCCGCGCGCCTCGAAGGTGGCGCGGACGCCGCCGGTGGGGAACGAGGAGGCGTCGGGCTCGCCCTGGATCAGCTCCTTGCCGGTGAAGCCGGCCAGCACCGTGCCCTCGTCGCCGGGGTCGAAGAAGGAGTCGTGCTTCTCCGCGGTCGAGCCGGTCAGCGGCTGGAACATGTGGGTGAAATGGGTGGCGCCGTTCTCCAGCGCCCACTCCTTCATCGCCTCGGCGACGGCGTCAGCGAGGCTCGGGTCGAGCGCCTCGCCGTCGGCCAGGGTCGCCTGCAGCTTCTCGAAGACGTCGGCGGGCAGCCGTTCGCGCTGTACGGCGACGGAGAAGACGTTGGCGCCGAAGGGGTCGTTCTCGGGCAGGGTCAGGTCGAGCGCGCCGAGGGCCTCCCCGTTGGAGCTCCACTGCGCGGCGGTCACGTTTTGCTGGCGGATACGAGTCATCGCTGTGTCAGTCCCTCACTTGGTCGAAGAGCCCCAGCAGCGTAATAGGAAGGCGCGGAAAATGCCTTTGTACCGCGGTACAACGATCGCGCCCCCCCGTTGTCCGCGCGTAGAGCGATAGCCTCCGCGCCCCGCACCCCAAGCCAGAACCCGGAGGGCTCAAGCGAATGTTCGTATCGAAGGCCGCCGTCGTCGGCGGCGGCACCATGGGCGGCGAGATCGCGCAGGCAATCGCCACCGCCGACATCCCCGTCGTCGTCAAGGACATCGACCAGAAGTTCGTCGATGCCGCCGTGGAGAAAGCGCGGGCGATCACCGAGGGCAAACTCGGTCGCCTGGTCACGAAGGAGAAGCTGACCCAGGAGCAGGCCGACGCCCGCCTCGCCGAGGTCATGGCACTGATCACCGGTACGACCAGCTACGCCGACTTCAGCGACGTCGACTTCGTGATCGAGGCGGTGCCGGAGCGGATGGAGATCAAGCAGGCCGTCTTCCGCGAGCTCGACGCCGCCATGCCGGGCCACGCGATCCTCGCCTCGAACACGTCCTCGCTCTCGATCACCGAGATCGGCGAAGCGACCCTGCGCCCCGACAAGGTCGTCGGCTTCCACTTCTTCTACCCGGCCTCGGTGATGCCGCTGGTCGAGGTGATCGCCAGCGACGACACTTCAGAGGAGACCGCCACCGCCGCCTACAACTTCGCTCAGGCGATCAAGAAGCAGCCGATCGTCTGCGGCGAGGTCCCAGGGTTCGTCGTCAACAAAATCCTGATCGCGGCGATGGGCGAGATCTGGCGGGCCCAGGAGGAGCACGGGCTCTCGCTGAAGGCGATCGATGAGGTGATCGTCGGCGCAAAGGGCGCCCCGATGGGCCCCTTCTTCCTCACCGACCTGCTCGGGCTCGACACCACCCTGCACACCGCCGAGCACCTCAACGCCTCCTACGGCGAGACCTTCTACGTCCACGGGGGCTTGAAGCAACTCGTCGCCGACGGCAAGCTCGGTGCCAAGAGCGGGGGCGAGGGGTTCTTCAAGGACGGCGAGCAGACGCTGCCTGGGGAGGCCGACCCCGACAGCGAGGAGCTGGTCGCGATGTTCAACAGCCGGGCGCTGATCGAGGCCTGCCTCCTGGTCGAGGAGGGCGTCTGCTCGGTCCGCGACATCGACCTGGGGATGATGGCCGGGGCCGGGCTCGACCCACGCAAAGGCCTCTTCCCGCCCTTCTGGAAGGCCGATCTGGAAGGCCTCGACACGATGCTGGAGCGGATCGAGCAGCTCGAGGAGAAGCACGGCGAGCGCTTCGCCGCGCCCGTGACCCTGAAGCGCCTCGTCGCCCAGGGCCGCCTCGGGCTGAAATCCGGCCAGGGCTTCTACCCCTACCCGCAGCCCGACGAGGGTGAGCAGGCGGAGACGGTGAAGCTGGAGACCCGCGGCGACGTGGCGATCGCCTGGCTCGCCAACGTGCCGATGAACGCGATCTCCCCCGACGTGATCCGCGATCTCGGCTCGGTCTGGACCCGGGTCAAGGCTGACGACGGAATAGGAGCGATGGTCGTCGCCTCCTCGATCCCGGTCGTCTTCTCTGCCGGCGCCGACATCAAGGCCTTCACCCAGATGGACGAGGGCGGCGGCGAGGAGCTGCTGCACACCGCCCACGCCCTGCTGCGCGAGTTCGGTACCGACAGCGTGGCGACGATCGCCGCGGTCAACTCGATCGCCTTCGGCGGCGGCTGCGAGCTGGCGATGGCCTGCGACGTACGAATCGCCGCTGAGGCGGCGGTCTTCGGCCAGCCGGAGATCAAGCTCGGCATCGTCCCCGGCTTCGGCGGCACCCAGCGCCTGCCGCGCCTGGTCGGGCCGAACAAGGCGCTGGAGATGAACCTGATCGGCGACGCGATCCTCGCCGGCGAGGCGCTTGACTCGGGCCTCGTCAACCGGGTCGTCCCCGACCACGAGCTGTTCGAGACGGCATTGATGTGGGCGCGCAAGCTGGCCGCTCAGGCGCCGATCGCCCGCGCACAGATCAAGGAGGCATCCCACAAGGGCGACCTCGACGAGGGCATCGAGGCCGAGAAGCAGGCCTTCGCCACCGCCTTCGGCAGCGAGGACGCCAAAGAGGGCATCTCGGCCTTCCTGGGCAAGCGCACCCCGAAATGGAGCGGCAAGTAACACCCACGACCAGCCGCCGACGGGACTCAGAGCGGACAAATAGTCCGCTTTCAGGCCCATCGGCGGAGTTGGCGGAGCTGATTCGCGAGTCGCGCTGCACGGTGGCGCTTACCGGGGCGGGCATCTCGGTTCCGTCCGGGATCCCTGACTTCCGCACGCCGGAGACGGGACTCTGGGAGAACGTCGATCCGATGGAGGTCGCCCACATCGACGTCTTCGAACGCGATCCGGCGCGCTTCTGGTCCTACTACCGGCCGCGCTTCCACTCGCTCGGCGACAAACGGCCGAATGCCGCACACGAGGCGCTGGCCGAGCTCGAGCGGCGCGGGCTGCTGGAGGGCGTGATCACGCAGAACATCGACCGCCTCCATCGCGCCGCCGGCTCGCGCAACGTGGTCGAGGTGCACGGCTCGATCGAAACGTCGAGCTGCCGCAGGTGCGACTCCTCCTACGGGCTGGATGAGGTCGATGCGCTCTTCGGCCCCGAGGGGATTGCCGAGTGCGCGTCCTGCGGGGGGCCGGTGAAACCCGACGTCGTCCTCTTCGGCGAGATGTTGCCCGAAGAGGCGATGCGGCGGGCACAGGAGCTCGCCGCCGCGGCGGAGCTGATGCTCTGCATCGGCAGCTCCCTGGTCGTCCACCCGGTGGCCGGGCTGCCCGGGGTAACGTTGGCCTGCGGCGGGTGCCTGGCGATCGTCACCAAGAGCGCGACCCCTTACGACGACGATGCCGCACTGAAGCTGGACGGCGAGATCGACGAGGAACTGAGCGCTGTCCTGATGGCGCTCTCCTGAGCTGATGGTCGCACTCGGCAACGGCGCGCCCGCCGCCCCGACGGCCGTCGTCTTCGACAACGACGGCCTCCTGCTCGACACCGAGTCGGTCTGGACGCGGGCCGAGCACGATCTCTTCGAGCGGCGCGGGATCGCGTTTACGCCCGCCAGCAAGCGCGAGCTGGTCGGCACCTCGGCCGAGATTGCCGGCGGCATCCTCGAACGGCGGCTCGGCGAGGCTGGTCGCGCCCCAGCGCTGATCGAGGAGCTGAACGAGCTGGTGGTGGCTGAGCTCGACCACGGGGTGGAGGCGATGGTCGGTGCGCGCGAGCTACTGCACACGCTGAGACAGCGGGGGACGCCGCTCGGCCTGGTCTCCAACTCGCCGCTCACCTTCGTCCGTCGCTCGCTGGAGATCGTCGGCTTCCACGACCGCTTCGACGTCATCCTCAGCGCCCACGAAGTCGCGGCGCCGAAGCCCTCGCCCGAGCCCTACCTAGAGGCCTGTCGCCGGCTCGGGGTCGAGCCCGGCCCCGACGTGGTCGCGCTCGAGGACTCGCCGACGGGGGTCGCCGCTGCCCGGGCGGCCGGCCTGACCGTGATCGGCGTCCCCTCGCTAGAGGGCATCGCCCTGGAGGAAGCCCACCACATTGCCGAGTCTCTTCTCGACGACGTGGTGGCCCGCCGTCTGGCGCTCTAGCCGCGGAGCACGCGGCGGCGACGGAGGACGCGCTCGCAGAGGGCGACCAGGTCCTCGACTTGTCGCTCTTGATCCACTGGCAGGTCGCCGCTCAGCGCAGTGTTGGCAGCCTCACCCGCCTCCCTGCGTCGCTGCTCCAGCTCGCTCATGTCCTTCTCGTGGTCGGGGTCGGCCAAGGCATCGCGGAGCTCGATTAGCAGTGCCTCTAGCCCGACTCGCAGCTGAAGTGCAGCCTCGCGCCGGCGGCCTGCGTCGAGGTCGGCGCGGGCGCGCAGGACCAGGGTCTCGCAGGCATCGAGGCGCTCGCGGCCGCCGAGGAC
>JBAREU010000105.1:0-2545 GCA_049796515.1 Solirubrobacterales bacterium | reverse complement strand
CCCGGGTGGCGCGCAAGAGGACGGCGATCCCGTTCGCCTCACTCGCGAAGACACCCTGCATGGTCTCGCCGACGGCCTTCGATTCGCTGCCGGGGACGTCGAAGCCGCCGCCGGTCAGGTGTTCGGTCTGGCGCGCAGCAAGTGGCAGCGAGGCGCCAACGATCAGGACCCAAGCCAGGACGACGAGGCGGCGTCTGCGCGCCAGGAACCCCGCCAGTCGGATCATCGCGTCGTGCATTGGCTGGTCAGCCAGCCTCGCGCACCGGATAGCCATTGTCTGTGAGGACAATCACGCGCACCGGCGCCTTGGTCGGAATATGTGCGACTAAGGCGTCAGGTCTACTCGCCCGCGAGCAGGAAGCGAGCGCTTGCGGCGCCGGCGGCGAGGGCGGAGTCGATGTCGCGGCCCGGCTCGGAGAGCGCCTGCAGGGCGAAGCCGTCGCCGACCGCGAACAGGTAGGCGACGATCGCCTCGGCGTCGTAGCGCAGGCTGAGCACTCCCTCCCGCTCCTTCGCTTCGAGGACCTCGGCGACGTGGGAGCGGGTGCGGTCGAATAGCTGGCCGACCTCGTGCTGGATCTCAGGGTTACGCCGTCCGGCGCTGAACAGCTCGTAGAGGAGCAGGAAGAAGCCGGGTTCGTTCTCGATCAGGTCGGTGAGGTTGGCGACCAGGACGTCGATCACGTCATCGACGGTCTTCGCCTTGCCCAGCGGCTCGTCGAGGCGGGCGACACGGATCTCCGCATCGCGGCGGACAACCTCGACCAGCAGGCGCTCCTTGGTGCCGAAGTAGTAGTGGAGAAGGCCGCGGCTGACGCCGGCCTCGCCGGCGACGTGCTCGAAGGTCGAACCGGCGGCGCCGCGCTTGGCGACGCTCTCGCGCATCGCGTCGACGATGCGCTGCGCCTTTTCCCCGCTCAGCTCGCGCTCTTTGGTTGCTGCCTCCATGATGGATTCAGTCTACGGCGCGGAGCGGGTGCCCATCCCCGCGAGGACGGAGCTAGGAGCCGTTGATGCTGGTCGTCGAGGTGTACTCGAACTCCTCCTCGGCACCGAAGAGGGCATCGAGAACGGACTTGCGGGCGTCCTCACTGAGCACGAGTGCGATCCCGGCGGCAACCAAACCGAAGAGGATGAAACGCCCGAGGCGACTCTTCTTGCGCTTCCGCGGCGCTTTCAGCTGCTCGGAGACGTCGCGCAGACTCTCGGCCGCCGAGCGCAGGTCCTTCTGCACCTTCTTGTCGCTGGTCACGGCCTTGACCGCGCCCTTGCCGTTGCCAGTCGCCCGGCTGTATGCGCCGCGTGCGGATTCGAAGGCTTCGCGGAGGCTGTCGCGCAGCTCTTCGTCCTCGATCAGTCGCTGCACGTAGGGGTTTTCACGGGCGGTCGAATAGAGGTCTGCAGCCTGATTAGCCTTCGTTTTGGTCATGCCTTCTCCTCACTGGGGGTCTGCTGGGGGACGCTCAGGATAGCTCCATTCGGATTCCCGTTCTTACTCAGGTCCAATCCCGTCCAAGAGCACTCCGTTGCTGCGGAAGTTGAGCTCCGCTTGGCGAACCCGACGCAGGCGCAGGTGGGCGAGATCCGGGCCGGGAAGCGCGTAGCTCCTCACGTACAGACGGCCGATCCGTTCGTGGGCAACCTGGCGGAAACGGGGGCCGAGCAGACGGGCGGGAACGGGCGGCGCCGGGCCGTCGGAGATGAAGTCGACTTCGTGGACGTTCCAGGAGTAGCCGTCGGATGGCTGCACCTGGAAGGAGCCAGTCGAGAGGTAGTAGCGCAGCGAGGCCGCCCCCAGGGTCCAGGTGACCATCGCCCGCGGCGCGTCGGGCTCCCCCAACCGTCCCGCGACGGCATCCCAGTCGGGCCGCTGCAGCGCCGGCGAGAGACTCGCCCAGACGCAGAGGCCGAGTGAGTAAGCGACGAGTACAGAGGCGACGGCGGCACCGGACCGTCGCGCCCCCCGCAGGGTGGCACTGATCGCCACGGCGACGAGCAGGGGCACCAGGGCCGGGAGCAGGTTCCGCCCAATCACGTAGTCCTTGCCAGGAGCGAGAAGGGCAAGCACCAGTGGCACGACGACTGCGGCGGCGGCGATCGCCATCATCAAGCCGCCGGCGCGGCGCTCCTCGCGGTCGCTCCGCAAGGCGAGCAATGCGAAGGCCGCGATGACCGCCAGCGACGGCACCAGGGCGGGCAGCACGGTCTCCGGCCGGGCGATGATGTCACCGGTCTCGCCGACGAGGAAGGTGACGCCCGTCTCCCAGAGGCGGTGGCCGAGGCTGCGTCCGCCGATCCACTCGGCGTGGCCGAGCGACATCTGGTGGATCGCCAGCGGCGCCAGCGCGAGACCGGCCAGGCCGACGATCCAGAGGCCCGCCAGGGCCGCGCGCCCGCGCCGCCACAACAACCACGCCGCCTCGAGCGCGATCGGGAAGACGGCGAAGTAGTGCGTCGCCAGGGCGAGAGCCGAGAAGACCCCCCAGAGCGTCAGGTCCCGCCGCCCACCCCTGGACGTGCCGTCGCTTAGGCGCCCATATGGACC
>JBAREU010000104.1:0-2307 GCA_049796515.1 Solirubrobacterales bacterium | reverse complement strand
CAGCACCGCCGTGGCGGCGATGGCGGCCGTCCACGGACGCCGCTGGACGGCGTGGCTCCAGCGCGCCGCGGGCGACTCGCCATCTCCTTCCTTCAGCGACCGGCCCAGGAACGGGATCCGCAGGCGGTCGACCCGCGGCCCAAGGTAGGAGAGGAGCGCCGGCAGCAGCGTCACCGCGGCGAGCATCACGACGAGCACCGCCAGCGAGGCTGAGATCGCCACCCCGTACATGTACGGAAGGCCGGTGAGGAAGAGGCCGAGGACGGCGACCACGACCGTGCAGCCGGCGATGATCACGCTACGCCCCGCCGTGGTGACCGCCTCGACGACCGCATCGTGGCGATCCTTGCCGGCGTTCATCGCCGCCCGGAAACGGGTGAGCACGAGCAGCGCGTAGTCGATCCCGACCCCGATCCCGATCAGGCCGGAGACCGCCGTGGTCCAGTCGGGGACATCGATGACGTTGGCAAGCAGGACGATCAGCCCCCCCGAGGTGATGCCGAGGCCGAGTAGGGCGATCGCCAGCGGCAGTCCGGCGGCGACGAGGGAGCCGAAGGCGATCAGGAGGACGATCGCGGCACCGAGGAAGCCGATCCCCTCGGGGCTCGCCCCTTCCTGGGCGCGGTAGATCGGGTCGCCGCCGAGCTGGATCTCGAGCCCGTCGCCGCTGTTGCCTTCGGCGGCCGCGACCAGCTTTTCGCCGTCCTCCTTGGGCACCTCCCATCCGGGAACCGTCAACGGCAGGGTGGTGGTTGCGATCGTGCCGTCCTCGGAGACGCGGATTGCGGTCCGCGGTTCGATGTGGTCGATGCCCCTCACCTCGTCGAAGAAGGCGTCGATGCGTTTGCGGGCAGCGGGGCTGGTGGCGCCGGCCGGGTCTTTCCAGACGACGTAGACTTCCTGGCCCGAGTAGCCGTCGAACTCCCGTTCCGTCAGGTCGCTCGCCGCCTTGGTCTCCGAGCCGGGCGTGTTGTAGTCGGCTTCGTACTCGCCCGCGAATGCGGAGCCGAGCCCAATGATCGCGATCGTTGCGACGATCCAGACGAGGACCATGCGGCCTCGACGGCGGTAGGCGATATCGGCAAGGCGGGCGAGATGGCGCGTCATTCGCGGCTCCTTTCGGCTGGCGATCCGGTGGCTGAACTTACAGGCTGCGGTGCCTCGGAGTTATCGGCGTGGTTCTACCCGGTGTTCGATGACCTATGCCCCCAAAGTCCCGGCACGCTGGGGACCGGAGCAGAGCCTGCCGAGCGCAGGGCAGCCACGGCAGAGATCCCAGCCGCGCTGCTCGGGCGGGGCTACCGGGAACTCGCCGGCACCGATCCGCTCGATCGTCGTCTCGAGCTCGGCTCGGCTGTGCACCATGGCCCTGCCGTCGAGCAGCTCGACCACCGGCTCCTCGGGCCGCTCGAGGAATACGTAAGCGACCTCGACCTCGGCGGCGTCGCGCGCCTCGGCGACCGCCAGGGCGTAGATCGCCCGCTGGGTCGCGTACTTGGCGGCGCGCTCGGCCGGCGCCGAGCCGTCGAGGCGATCGGTCTTGTAGTCGATGACAAGGGGCGGCTTGCCGGGCCGCTCGACCAGGAGGTCGATCGAGCCACGCAGGGTTGCCTTGGCGACGGCGAGGAGAAGCGGAACCTCGGTGAGGGCGCTCGCCCCCTCGGCCAGGACCCGCTCACGCAGGAAGTCGGATCCGAGCCAGTCGCGAACGGGAGCCAGCAGCGTCTCCTCGGTTCCGTGCCCGCCGCCGAGCCCGGCAGCCAGGGCATGGCGATGGACCAGCTCGACGCCGGGTTCGCGCCACTCGTTGGCCTGGCTCCACTCGAGCAGCGAGTGCACGGCAGCGCCCCGCGCTGCGGCCTCGTCGCGAGGAGTCGCACCCGGCGGCCCGTCCGCGTTCGCTTCTTGTTGCGCAATGGGCGACAAGGGACGAACGGGCGTGCCGAGGTCGAGGACGCGCTCCATGTAGAAGCGGTAGGCGCACTCCTCGTAGGCGGCGATCGCGGTGTAGGAGAGGGGGCGGTTGGGGACCGCCGGCGGGTGACGCTCCAGCAGTGGCGCCTGCCCAACGCCGAGCGACGCCTGTGGTGCGGGCTCGCTCCGTATCGCGGTCAGCTTCGCCGCTCGCTCGGGCGAGGGAAGGTTGACGCGCACGGCTATCTGCGACGGCGCGAAGCTCGCGTCGAGTCCCTCGCGCGGCTGCGGCGCCGGGATCGCGATCGTCGAGTCGCGCTCGCGCTCGACCTCGAAGCCGCTGAGGATCCGCTCGATCACGGGTGTGCCGGGTTGGATTCCGCGCCCCGGCTG
>JBAREU010000103.1:0-2681 GCA_049796515.1 Solirubrobacterales bacterium | reverse complement strand
CGCCACGCCCCCACCCAGCGCAGCTACGGTGAGCGCGGCCGCGCCACCTCCGGCGGCCGCTGCGGCGGCGTTGGCGACGATCGTCCGCGGGTGAAGCGTGACCCCATCGAGGGTGCGAAACGCGTAGAAGAGCACGGCGACGGCGACGGCGCATTGGCTGAGCAGGTTGGAGAGCGCCGCGCCGACGGCGTGGAAGGGGGGGATGAGCAGGAAGGCGAGGCCGACGTTGACCGCGGCGGCGAAGGCGTCGATGATCAGCAGCGGCTTGATCTTCCCCAGGCCGAGCAGGAAGGAGCTGGAGAGGTTCATCAGGGCCAGCAGCGGGATCCCCACCGCCATCACTTGCAGCACCGGGCCGGTGTCTGAGTAGTCGCTGCCGTAGACGAGCGCGATCGCGGCCGGGCCGAGAGCGATCGCGGCGGCGGCGAGCGGCATCGAGAACATCACGAGCAGCCGCTGGGCGCGATCGAAGCCGGTGCGGATGCGCTCGTCGGCGCCCCCACCGAACAGCGTTGCGAAGGCGGGGAGGAGGACCCCCGTCACCGATTCGGAGAGGACGGTCACGGCGTAGACCGAGGCGAAGGCGATCGAGTAGATCGCGATGTCGGCGTCGCTGGCGTAGTGCTTGAGGAAGAGGAACTCGGAGCGCTTGTAGACGACGACCGAGAGGGCGATGCCGAGCAGCGTCCAGCTCGCGTAGACGGCGGCACGGCGCTGCAGCGCAGGGTCGCGTTCGGGTCTTGGGCTCAGCTCACGCAGGTTGCGACGGGCAAGGATCGCCGCCCAGGCGAAGTTGGCACCGATGATCACCGCCTCGACCGCGAACATGCCGACGATGCCGCCGCCGGCAGCGAGGACGGCGATCGTCGACGGGACCGCAATCGTGCCGGTGACGAGCGTGATCGTCGAAGCCTGCCGCCAGTTCTGGGCACCGGTCAGGACCGCGTTGGGGACTGATTGCATGATCCCCAGCGAGCAGCCGAGGCCGGCGAGGATCCAAGCGGCCTGTGGCTCGCCGCCGAGCAGCGCCACCGCCGCCACGCCCGCACCCCCCAGCATCGCCGCCAGGAGCCCCAGCCGCCTTGCCCAGCCGACAAGGCCACGCACCGCCGCCGGGCGGTCGCCCCCGAGGGCCTCGCCGACGAAGCGGGTCAGGGTCGAGCCGAGGGTGCCGCCGAACAGTCCCATCACCGACAGCGCGGCGAAGGCGATGAAGCTCTGCCTGCCCATGTCGTGGGGGCCGAGGAAACGGGCGGCGACCACCGACATCACCAGCAGGTAGAACTGGGGCAGGGCGAAGCTGGCGACGTTCCAGAAGCTGCCGCGGAGGACTGAGGCGCCGGTCGTCCGCTTTGCCGCCCCGCCTGCCGCATCGGGATCCGAGGGCGGATTGATCTCGCCTGAAGGCGGTTCGGAGCGGTTCATCTGTGGTTTGGCGGGTCGACTGTGCCGAGCGGGGGCGCCGTCAGAAGCGGTCGAGCCAAGCCCGGAGCTCCGCATCGGCATCCCAGGCGCTCAGCCCGGCATCATGCCAACGGCGTCGGGCGCGCCAGTGGCCATAGGCGCGTCGGGCGATCTCGCGCTTCGCACGACGTCGCCCCAGCCCACCGCGCAGCGCGATCGCGACAGCTCGAGGGCTGCGCGCTCGCAGCGCCCCGGTAGCGGTCTCGCAGAGATGGACGCCAAGGCGCTGCGGCAGGGCCGCCGCCAGGCGGGGATCCTCCCCGGCAAGCTCGGCGAAGCGGTCCAGCTCGGCGCCCGCGCGGTCGACCGTGTGCCGGTTGCCGGCATGCACCCGGTAAACGGAGGTGATCGCGGCGACGAAAGCCGGGTCGGCGAGCTGGGCGAGGCGCAGCCAGAAGTAATGATCCTCGACCCAGAAGACGGTCGTCGGGTAGCCGCCGATCTGCTCTGCGGCGGACACCTGGACGAGGGTGCCGGCGGAGGGGACGAAGTTCCGCGCGAAGAGCGCCGGCAGCGGGTCGCTCAGCTCGTCCGGTTCGGCGGTCATCAGGCCGGCCGGGTGCCAGCCGCACTCGTCGCGCGTGGCCAGCAGCGAGCGGCCGAAGGCGAAGGGGGCGGTCGGTTGTCGCTCCAGCGCGGCGGCGAGCCGGGCAAGTGCGTCGGGCAGCATCAGGTCGTCGGAGTCGATGAAGGCGACCAGCTCGGACGAGGCGCGCTTCAACCCTTCGTCGCGCGCCCGTGCCGGTCCCCAGCCTCCCCCCGGGTTCCTCACCTGGACCACGTCCAGGCCGTCGAGGTAGGCGGCCGTGCCGTCGGTCGAGCCATCGTCGACGACGATGACTTCGGCCGGCTTCAGCGTCTGGGCAAAGACGCTATCGAGGGTCTGGGGGAGGAGGTCACCACGGTTGTAGGTCGGTATGACGACGGCAATCGATAGCTGGGGCATCGCTGGGTCTCGGGTTGGGAGGCCGGCCGCCATCCGCGGTCCGCGAAAGACTCTAGGCGATGAATCGGCCTTGGATGATCGCCGTCTGCCCCGTGCTTCCCCATCCGCCAGAGAGCGGCGGGCGCAAGCGAACCCTGCGCATCCTCGAGGCGGCCGAGCGCGCCGGCCTCGGCCTCCACCTGCTAACCACCGAGGTCGGTGAGCCCGGCGCCGCGGAAGCGCTCCGCGCCCGCGGCTGGACTGTCGAGATCCTCGCCGAGCCGCCCGGCCG
>JBAREU010000102.1:0-4770 GCA_049796515.1 Solirubrobacterales bacterium | reverse complement strand
CGCTCGAACTGGGCCGGCCCGCGGTTGGAGACGATGATCAGCGGATCGGATTCGGGCATCGGCGTCTCAGCCTACCCGCCCGCCCGTCGCCTATTCGTCGAGCTCGGCGAGCAGCTGCAGCCAGTCGCGCAGCAGGCGCGGCGAGAGGAACTCGCGCCGGGCGTGTTCCTTGCCGGCTTTGCCCAGTCGCTTGCCCAGCTCCGGGTCGGCGAGGATCTCGACGCAGCGCCGCGCGCACTCGCTTGGCGAGTCGACCAGGTAGCCGCTCACCCCGTCGTCGATCTGCAGCGGGATGCCGCCGACGTTGCCCGCCACGGTCGGCCGTCCCTTCCACAGCGCCTCGGTAACGGTCAGGCCAAAGCCCTCGCGGATCGACTTCTGCAGGCACACGTCGGACTGCGACTGGAAGGCGTTGACCTCGATCGCGCCGACGTTGTTGAGGTTGTTGAGGATCTTGATGTCCGGGTCGCCGTCGGCGTACTCGACCGTCTGCTGGAAGAAGTCCCAGCCCTCGGGGTCGTCGGTCGCCATCGAGCCGACCAGCGCGAGCTGTACCTCCGGCATCTCCGCCGTCACCTCGCGGTAGGCGTCGATCACCCCGATCGGGTCCTTCCAAGGGTCGAAGCGCGACACCTGCGTGATCAGCGGCCGGTCGACGTCGATCCCGAACTGGTGGCAGACGAAGGCGGCGTCGTCGGGTGAGAAGGCCATGTTCTTCGGCGAGAGCGGGTCGATCGCCGGCGGGATGATGCGGATCCCGTTCTGCCCGTCGATTCCGTCCGGCACGTAGTCGGGCAGGTGCCAGACGCTCGCGTCGTACTCCTCGATCAGCGGCTGCAGTCGAGCGATCGGCGCCGGGTTAGGCTCGGAGAGGTCGATGTGACAGCGCCAGACCCAGTTGCGGCTCTTCTCCTGGGCGCCGCGCCGCAACCCGATCGGCTGCGGGTCGTGGACGATGATCGTGTCCCACTCGCCCTGCAGGCCTTCGGCGTTGGCCTGGTTGACCTCGTCGAACACCGCCCACTGCTCGTCGCTCAGGGTCTCCTCCGCGCCCTGCAGAGAGTTGTGTAGGAGCTTCGTCGCGTTGAAGAACTCTTCTTTGCCGAAGATCACGTGCCAGTGGGCGTCGAGGCCGGCGTCGCGCATCAGCGGCACGATCGTGTAGAGGATCTCCGAGACGCCGCCGCCGAAAGCGGTGGCGCTGACGTGCAGGACGCGCTGGCCCTCGAGCGGCTTGGCCAGCTCGCGGATCCGCTCGCTCAGCTCCTTGCCGGCGATGTGGGTGTAGTCGCTGAGGGACTTCTGGCCGAGGGTGACTTCCTGAAGCATCGGCGATTTCTACAGGCAACGTCGGCCGAACGCCGCGCCGCCCACGCCTATCCGTCCGGTTCGCCGACCGGCCGCTCGCCCAGGGTCACCTCGACCGTCTCACGCTCGCCGTCGTCATGGAGGATGTCCAGCGTCACTTCGTCGCCGGGCCGGAAGAGGGAGATGTGGCGGGCGAGGTCGTCGGGCTGGACCACCTCGTGGCCCTCGACGGCGAGGATCGTGTCGCCGCCCGCCTGGTACGGAATCCCCTGGAAGCGGAGTTGCTCCTCGCCGCCCTCCAGCCCCGCCTCGTCGGCGGGCCCGTCGGCAACGACTTCGGCGATCAGACCACCGTGATCCGTGGCGAGGTCGAGCTTCTCGGCGAGCTGCGGGTAGAGCGCCTGGCTGGAGACGCCGATGTAGGCGTACTCGACGCTGCCCCGCCGCTTCAGCTGTGCGACCGAGCGCTTGACCGTGGAGATGGGCACCGCGAAGCCGACGCCGTCGTTGGCGCCGGAGTTGGTCTCGATCTGCTGGTTGATGCCGACGACGCGGGCGGCCGCGTCGAGCAGCGGCCCGCCCGAGTTGCCGGGGTTGATCGAGGCGTCGGTCTGGATCGCCCCCTCGATCTGGAACTGGGTCAGCGAGCCGACCGACCGATCGGTGGCGGAGACGATCCCGACCGAGAGCGACTGCTGCTCGCCGAACGGGCTGCCGATCGCCGCCACCGGCTGACCGACCGCCAGTTCCTCGTCGTCGCCCAGCTCCAGCGGGTGGAGGTCGAAGCCGTTTGGAGCGACCTCGAGCAGGGCGACGTCGGCGAAGGGGTCGAAGCCGACGATCTCCGCCGGTACGACGTTGCGGTCCGGGAACTCGACGAAGACGGCCTTCGCCTCCTCCCGGTCCTCGCCTTCGCCGTCGGTGACGACGTGGGCGTTGGTGACGATCCGGCCGGCGGTGTCGAGCACGAAGCCAGAGCCTTCGGCGGCACCCCGATCGAAGATCGAGCGGATCGTGACCACGCCCGGCGAGGCCTCGCGGTAGACCGCGGCTGCGTCGAAACCCTCGCTGGCCGCCTGCACGACCACCTGGGTCGTCGTCTTAGTCGCTTCCGAAGCACTGGACCCACCGCTATTGCCACCGTTACCTCCGCAGCCGGCCAGCGCCACCAGCGCCAGCAGCAACGGCAACGCCAGCAACGGCACCGATGAGCGACTCGGTCCGCTCACGCGGTTGCCCTCGCTGGGTCGACGGCGGCCGGAGTCGCCGCTCCGGGAGGGGCCAGCGGCAGATCGAGCGTGAAGGCGGTGAAGCGCCGGCTGGAGGAGATCGCGATGTGGCCGTCCATCCGCTGCACGAGCTCGCGCGCGATCGCCAGGCCGAGCCCCGAGCCGCCGGCGGAGTCGGCCGTGTAGAAGCGCTCGAAGATGCGTTTCTGGACCCGTTGCGGAATCCCGGTGCCGTCGTCGGACACGGTCAGCTCGGCACGCTGGTTGACGGAGTAGATGGTCACGGTGACGCTGGTGCCCTCCGGCGTGTGAGTGAGGGCATTGTCAAGGAGGATACGGATGATCTGTCGCACCCGGTCCGGGTCGGCGACGGCGATCACCGGGCGATCCGGAGCGCGTAGCTCCAGGCGCGAGCCACGCAGGTCGGCCCGGGCACCGAACTCGCGTGCCACCTCACGCGCCAGCGAGCTGAGGTCGACGCTGTGGATCGCCATCTCGATGCCGCCGGCGTCGAGCTGGGAGAGGTTGAGCAGGTCGCCGGTGAGCTTGGTCAGACGCTCGATCTGCTGGCGCATCGTGCGTACGAACTCCGCCCGCTCCTCCGGGCTCGGGTCCTCCTCGTCGAGCAGCTCGACGAAGCCGCCGAGGCTGAAGATGGGCGTGCGCAGCTCGTGTGAGGCGTTGGCGATGAACTGCTTGCGGGCGCTGTCGAGCTCGGCGAGCCGGCGCTGCATCTCGTTGAAGGTACGGGCGAGCTGCCCGAGCTGACCGGATGAGTCAACCGGGATGCGGGTGGCGAAATCGCCATCGGCGACCTTGCGCGCCGCCTCCTCGATCCGTCTCACCCGCTGAGTGACGACCCGGGCCGAGTAGATGCCGACGACACCGGCCATCAGCAGGGCGATCAGGCCGCCGATCAGGATCGGCCCGCGGGCACCCGTGTGGCCGCCGATCGTGACGACCCA
This sequence comes from Solirubrobacterales bacterium, assembly GCA_049796515.1. Taxonomy (GTDB): domain Bacteria; phylum Actinomycetota; class Thermoleophilia; order Solirubrobacterales; family 70-9; genus VRUE01. The sequence goes on along the minus strand of JBAREU010000102.1, from coordinate 1,268 downwards.
GACATAGACGATGATCGACGTCCCGGCTCCGATCGACAGCGACGCGGTCGTGATTCGGCTGCCGAGCGGGGTGAGACGGAGGATCTTCATTCCCTGAAGCGATAGCCGACGCCGCGCACCGTGAACAGGTACTCGGGCTGCTTGGGATCGGCCTCGAGCTTCTCGCGCAGATGGCGGATGTGGACGTCGACCGTACGCGGATCGCGATAGTCGGAGTCGCCCCAAACGTGCTCGAGCAGCGTCTCGCGGCTGAGCACTTTGCCGGGGGAACGAGCGAGCGCGGCGAGGATCTCGAACTCGACGTAGGTGGCGGCGACCTCCTCCCCCCGCAGGGTCACGGAGCGTCGCGCGGGGTCGATCCTCAGCTCGCCGTGCTCCATCGGCTTCTCGTCCGGCGGATCGGCGGCCATCCGCGAGCGACGCAACGCCGCCTTGACGCGGCTGCGGAACTCGCGCATCGAGAACGGCTTGGTGATGTAGTCGTCGGCGCCGACCTCCAGGCCGGCCACCTTGTCCGTCTCTGAGCCCTTGGCGGTCAGCATGATGATCGGCACCTGGCTGTGGCGTCGCAGCTGCCGGCAGACTTCGACCCCGTCCAGCTTGGGCAGCATCAGGTCGAGCACCACGAGGTCGAAGCGGGCCTCCTTGAAGCGCTCAAGCGCCTCGCGGCCGTCGAGCGCCGAGGTCACGTGGTAGCCGTCCTTGCGCAGCGGGTAGCTGAGCAGCGTCTGTACCGACTGCTCGTCGTCCACGAGCAGTATCCGCGTAGACCCGTTGGGCATGACACAAGAGTAATCCGGCCGTGCCCTCAGCCGCCTTGGACGGATGTGCGAGTACCAAGAACTAAGGTTCCAGAGCGATGCGCCGATATGAGGCAAAGCGATGGAGCAGCGACAGTTGAAGAGCCTCGTCGAGAGCGGCAACTACCGGCCCGAGCCGGCGCTGGTGGCCGGCGCGATGCTCCGCCGCCGCGGCGTGCGGGCGCTGCTGACCGGGACTCTCAGCGCAGCTGATCGAATCCAGTCGGCTCCAGCAGCCCGCCGCCAGGCAGCCTGATCTCGACCCCACCGTCGGCGACCGCCTCGCCGACCCGGGTCAGGCTGTCCCCGCCCTGTTCCCGCATGGCCGCGGCCGCGGCGGCGAGTCGCTCGCTCGGAATGGTGGCGAGCAGCTCGTAGTCTTCTCCGCCTGAGGTGGCCAGCGCGAGCGGGTCGTGTCCCGTCGCCTGGGCGACCTCGGCGACACCGGCTTCGATCGGCAGAGCGCCG
>JBAREU010000101.1:0-3233 GCA_049796515.1 Solirubrobacterales bacterium | reverse complement strand
GGTTGAGCGCCGCCATCGCCGCTTGCTGGGCCTCCAGCGCCTTCTCGCGGGCGCCGAAAGCGGCGGCGACGGCGTTCTCCAGCACGTTGCTGTCGAGCAGCGCCTGGGCGAGCTCGCCGATCGCCTGCTCGCTGCGCGCGCGCAGGCTGTCCTGGTCGTCCTGGCCGTTGTCCTCGGCGCTCATTGGCGACACCTTAGAGATTCTTCGATCCCAGGTTGAAACAGGTTCTTAACGAGCGCATCCGGAGGGCTTGGAATGCTGCTGGGCGACAGGCATGGGACAGCCATTGATTAAGGACATGTTGGGGGACCGCGCGGCGCGTTGCGTGCCCTCCCCCCAATCAGTAGCGTGGGCATGCTTCATGCTTGGGGAGAGGGTGGAAGCGGGTAGGGACGCGCCCGCGCACGCAGGGATCAGAGGCGCCATCGCATGAGACAAAAGCTCGCACTCATCATCGCTCTGGCCGGCTTCGCGGTCGTCACCGCGCTCGGCGTCGGCATGGCGGGGGCGGAGCGGTCAACCGATCTAGGCGAGAGTCGCGCGGCGGAGGGCATCACCACGACCCCGACCTTCCCGTCGGCGGAAGCACCGGCCTGCGCCAACGAAGCCGACGATGACGGCGACGGGCTGGCCGACCTCGAAGACCCCGATTGCGAATCGGCCTCGGACGTCAGCGAGGAAGGCGAAGCTGCGGCGCCGGCCGAAGCAGAGCAGCCCACTGCGAGCGACCCGCAGGTCAGCGAGAAGCCGCAGAGCGTGGCGGGACTCGATGCCTCCGAAGCAGACGAGGCCGACGGCGTCAAGCGCAACCAGGCTCTCGGCAGCCCCGTCGCCGGGGGCGACGGGGCGATCAGCGCTCCTGCCGCCACCGCGGGCGACCAGCCGAAGGAGGAGGGGTCCGACGGGGGCTCGCAGTTCAGCGCCGGCGGCACCCCGACCAGCGCCAATCCGACGACGACGATCGCCCCCTTCGGCCCGGCGCCGATCGGAGTCCCCAACTTCGTCATCGACTCCTTCGAGATCCCCCCCTTCCTGCTGCCGATCTACCAGGCGTGCGGCACCGAGTACGGCATCCCTTGGGAGGTTCTCGCCTCGATCAACAAAATCGAGACCGCGTTCGGCACCAACCTCAATGTCTCCAGCGCGGGGGCGATGGGCTGGATGCAGTTCCTCCCCTCCTCCTGGGAGGCGTACGGGCTCGACGCCAACGGCGACGGCCGCAAAGACCCCTACAACCCGGTCGACGCGATCTGCGCCGCCGCCCACTACCTCGATGTCGCCGGCGGCAAGGAGGATCTCTACAACGCGATCTTCGCCTACAACCACGCCGATTGGTACGTGCAGGAGGTTCTCCTCTACGCCCGCGCTTACGGCAAACTGCCGGCCGACCTGGTCGGCTCGCTCACCGGCCTGACCGAGGGAGCCCACTTCCCCGTCGCTGCCGACGCCCGCTATGCCGACGACATCTCGACCCGGGCGGCGCTGAGCAAGGCGACGCCGCAGGCGCGGGAGGAGTACGGCAACGCCGCCGAGGTGATCTCCTCCTCACCGACCCGCCGTGGGATCAACATCTTCGCCGCCGAGGGCGCGCCTGTCGTCGCTGTCAACGACGGCGTGGTCGTGAAGATGGGCAAGTCGAAGCGGCTGGGTCGTTTCGTCGTCCTGCGCGACGCTTACGGCAACCGCTACGTCTACGCGAAGCTGGGGACCATCGTCCGCGACGAGCGCAAGGTCGTGATGCCGACCGGCAAGGAGAAACGGGTTCCGGTCGATAGCCAGAACATCCGCCCCCGCCTCCATGCCCTACCGGGCAGGGTCGAAGATGATGAGCGGACGGAGGCGACCGACTCGGTCGACAGCGCCGCGGCCAGGGGTGCCGACGGAAGCATCAAGGTCGGGTCGAGGGTTATAGCCGGCACGGTGCTGGCGCGGATCGGCGCCGGCGAGGAGGGCGTCGACTCCCACATCAACTTCGCCATCCGCCCGGCCGGCAAGGGCGCCCCGCGGATCGACCCGAAGCCGATCCTCGACGGCTGGAAGCTGCTTGAGGCGACCGCGATCTACCGCGCCAAGGGCAAGAACCCCTTCGCCGCCAGGCTCAGCGGCGCCGGCGTGTTGCTGCTGCCCAAGGAGATGCTCTCCCGCCGCGTGCTCGCCGACGAGCGGATCGAGGTCTCTGATTGCGACCGGCTCGAAATCCGCGCCGGCCAGATCGATCGCCGCCTGCTGGCCGCGCTCGCCTACCTCTCCAGCGAGGGGTTCCACCTGACGATCACCTCGATGCTCTGCGGCCGCCATGGCAGCATCACGACCAGCGGCAACATCTCCAACCACTCCTACGGCAATGCCGCCGACATCGCGCTGATTGACGGCGTCCCGGTGCTCGGTCACCAGGGCCCCGGCTCGATCACCGAAGACCTCTTGCGGACGGTGCTCCAGCTGCAGGGCACGCTCGTCCCCGACGAGCTGATCTCTCTGCAGGCACTGGGCGGTCCGAGCTTCGCCATGTCGGACCACGCCGACCACGTCCATATCGGCTACAGCCCAGTAGGCGGGCCGGGTGCCGAAGAGCAATTCGTACAGCTGCTCAAACCCGACCAGTGGACGCGGCTCACCGATCGGCTGGAGCACATCGATAACCCGGACGTGCCGACCAGGCCGTCGAAGTTCTCGCTGCCGGCCAAGAAGCAGCAGGACAAGGGCGACTGACCCAGCACTTCGGATTCGCGCAGTTCGAGTTCCCCGGCACGATTGGCGTGCCCGACGGTCGCTATCTGGCCCGCGACGAGGATGGCGAGCGGGTACTCGCAATCGTGACGATCGGCGCTCCGCCCCCCCCGCGACGCCGTCGCCGGCGGCCGAAGGACACCGGCACGGGCGATCCGGTGGCCCTGCCGCTCACCCGCGTAACGGCGATCCGAGCGCACGAGCCGTTCGAATCGGAAGCCGAGGCGGGCGAGTGGCTCGCCGGCGCGCTTGCCTCCGAGGACTCAATAGATGCCACGGTCGCCGCCGGACTCGGCCTGCTCAACCGGGCACTGCACGCGCACGCAGTCGCCAGCGCCAATCCGCTCGGTGCCGAGCTGGCGCCCGAGCAGGCGGCCACCGTTCGGATAGGTCACGGCAGCGGCAAGGAGGTAGCCGCGGGACGCTTCACCGAAGCGAGGACCGTCGATGCCCGCTCCCCCGGAGGCTCGCGCCGACGCCAACGCGACGAAGAGCTGCGCCCCCA
>JBAREU010000100.1:0-2486 GCA_049796515.1 Solirubrobacterales bacterium | reverse complement strand
GGGCAACCCCTCCCAAAACGCTCGGCGGGAGCCTCGCTTGAGTGTTTTGGGAGGGGTTGCCCGGCACTCCTCCTAGACTTCGAAGCATGCTCTCCGAGCGACAGGAGTTGATTCTGCGGTTAGTCGTCGATGAGTATTTGGCTTCGGCGAAGCCGGTTGCGTCCAAGTCGATTGCCAAAAGCTCGGAGATCGAGTGGGGGGCGTCGACTGTCCGGGCTGAGCTGGCGGCGCTCGAGGCGGCCGGTTACTTGACCCATCCGCACACCTCCGCTGGCAGGGTTCCGACCGATGCCGGCTACCGCTGCTACGTCGACCTGCTGATGGCCTCGGGTGCGCCGCAGGCAGCCACCGGGGTCGAGATCGAGCTGTCGCGGCTGCGACGCGAGATCGACGAGGCGATGCGCGAGACGACCGCGGCCCTTGCTCAGGTCAACGACCTGATGGCGCTCGCCACGGCGCCGGCGCTGGCCACGGCGACGATCCACCGTGTCGAGGTCCTGCGCCTGCAGCCCGACAAGGTGATGGCGATCGCGATCGCCTCCAACGGGACCATCGCCAAGCGCGTTTTCGACTTCGACGCTTCGGTTGATTCGGGCTTGGTCGAGTGGGCCTCCAGCTACCTCAACGAGTCGCTTGCCGGGATGAGCGTCGGCGCGCGGATGATCGCCAACCGGCTCGCCGACCCGGCGCTGGGAGCGGTCGAGTCGCGCTTCCTCACCACCCTTGCACCGGCCTTCACCGAGCTCGAGCCGGAGAGCGGTGAGGGCCTCTACATGGAGGGCGCCTCGCGCCTGCTCTCCGAAGCTCACCTCGACGATCTGCCCCGGGCGGATCGGTTGATGACGGCGCTGGAGCGGCGGGCGGGGGTCCTGGGCATGCTGCGTTCCGCGCTCGATGAGCGCTCCGTTTTCGTCTGGATCGGCGGTGAGAACCCGCAGCCGGAGCTGCGCTCGGTCAGCATCGTCGGTGCCAATTACGGCCTCGCCCACCGCAACCTCGGCGCCGTCGGCGTGGTTGGCCCGCTGCGGATGGACTACGCGACCGCGATCGCCTCGGTGCGCGGCGCGGCGCGTGAGCTTTCGCGCTACTGCGAGTCGGTCTACGCCTGATGCCCGGCGACTACTACGAGATCCTCGGCATCCAGCGCGACGCCAATAAAGCCGAGGTGAAGACCGCCTTCCGTCGGCTCGCCCGCGAGCTGCACCCGGACGTGAACAACCACGACCCTGAGGCGGAGGAGAAGTTCAAGACAGCGGCGGAAGCCTACGAGGTCCTCTCCGACCCGGAGCGTCGCCGCGCATACGACGCCTACGGCCATGAGGGCCTGCGCGGTGCTGGCGCGGCGCCGGGCGGTTTCGGCTCGGTCGAGGACATCTTCCAGGCCTTCTTCGGCAGTAACTTCGGCTTCGAGGTACGGCGCGGGCCGATGCGCGGCCAGGATCTGATCCACACGGTCGAGATCTCCGCGGTCGACGCGATGCTTGGCGCCAAGATCACGATCCCCAGCCACGAGGGGGAGCGTGAGATCGAGTTGCCGGCCGGCACCCAGCCGGGCAGCCAGTTCGCCCTGCGCGGCCACGGCATGCCGGGCTCCAATGGGGGCCCGCCAGGCGACCTCGTGATCGCCGTTCAGGTGATCGTCCCCGAGGAGCTCTCCGAGGAGCAGCGGGAGCTGGCCGAGAAACTCGCCGAGACGATTGAGCCACGCAACCTGCGTTCGCGACGCGGCGATGGTGGAAGCTTCTTCTCGCGCGTGCGCAGAGCCTTCGGTTGATCCGCCTCGCCGTTCGCTGCGTCCCCGAGCTGGCCGAGCAGGTTCTGGCCGAGCTGACCGTCCTCGCCCCCAACGGGGTCGAGGAGGAGCGCGGCCGCGGCTATGTCGAGTACGCGATCTACGGCGGAGAGGGCGAGCTACCCGAGCTGGGCGAGATCGAGGCGGCGACCGGGGGCGGCCTGGTCGAGCTGGTCGCGACCGAGGTGCCAGACGACTGGGCCGACCGCTGGCAGGACTTCCACAAGCCGCTGCTAGTCGGCGGCCGCCTCTGGCTGCGGCCGTCGTGGGAGGAGCCGCGCGAGGACGCAGTCGACCTGGTCATCGACCCTGGCCGCGCCTTCGGCACCGGCGCCCACCCGACCACCCGCCTCTGCCTCGAACTGCTACTGGAGCTGGCGGAGGCGGGAGAGGCCCAGGGCCCGCTGGCGGACCTCGGAACTGGCTCGGGCGTTCTCGCCATAGCCGCCTCCAAGCTCGGCTGGGCGCCTGTTCAGGGCTACGACCATGAGCCCGCTTCAATCGAAGCGGCAAGTGCCAACGCCGAAGCCAACGGGGTTAGCGTCGAGTTCGAGCGCATCAACCTGCGTGAAACGCTGCCAACCCTGACGCCGACGGTCGTAGCCAACCTGACTGCGCCGGTGCTCGCTGCCGTCGCCGGTCAGCTGCGGACGAGCAGCGGGGGGAGCCGGGGGAGGGGTCGGCGGAGCAACAG
>JBAREU010000099.1:0-2224 GCA_049796515.1 Solirubrobacterales bacterium | reverse complement strand
CAGGGAGTCGTGGATGTAGAGGATATCCTGCGCCTTCTTGTGAGGCGGGCGATCGGAGTGGATGAGCAGCTTCTGGACGATGAAGCTCGTTGCGTTCGGCACGAACAGCTCCACGTCCGCCGCGATTGGGATTCCCTTCTCCGGTCGGATCCGCACGCTCCATGGCGAACCGAGCACCAGCTCCAGGTGTCGCATCTTCTGCGCCGTGATGCCCGCCTTCGACACAGTGGCGTCAGGCATGCCGTCCCGCTTCAATCCGCTGCCACGGAGAGGTGTCAGGAACTCCGCGTAGAAGCCAGCTTCGTCTTCGCCGAGGCGATAGTGAGTCGCGGGCGGGGCGTCATCTCCGAAGAGCTCCTCCGTGAAGCCAGCCTCAGTCAGAGCCGTGCGGACATCGCCTGCCAGTTCCTCGTCGGGCGAGAAGGCCAGATCGGTGTCGCGCGTGAGTAGCGGCTGGTGGTCAAGCGGCTTCGCAAAGCGATGGAAGCGATGCAGGCGGTGCGCCCAGCCGCCGACCACTACCAACTGGCCGAGCCACGGCTGGAGCGCCGTGACGAGGCGAGCGAAGGCTTCCAAGTCCTCCACTCAGCGCCCTCCCTCGATGACGCGCTTCAGGACATGATTCCGGATCATGTCCGCTTGTTCGCGCCCCCGCGACGGGTGCGGCGCCACGTCCACCCAGACCTGCAGCACATCGCATGCGGCCATGCCTTCTGGCCGGACCATGCCCCGAAACACCGACTGCGGTGCCGGCGCCTGCCGGACGATGAGGTCCGGCGGCTCGCCTGGAGCGCAGGCTCGTAGGTTCTTCCACGCGGCCAGGTTCGCAGGCTGCACGCGGTGTATGTAGACGTAGGGCGGCACGCCGCTGACGAATCCGAGCCGCAGCGCGTCTGCAGCAGCGAACAGCGCGAGGCAGGCTCGGCCGCTGACAAGCATCTTGCGAAGCTGGCCCTGGCGATCACCGGGCAGGAGGAAGCGCATCGGCACGTCCTTCGGCGAGCGCGCCGAAAGTGTCTGCCAACGGTTGAACAGATCCTTGCGCCGCACCAAGCGCAAGTAGGGGGCCGACTCGTGCAGGTAGCCCTCGCGCTCGAGTTGCCGGACGAATCGGAACGCACTCATGACCGACACGTTCGCCGCACTCGCCAACTGTGAGGCGTTGCGGTACTGCCCGCGGGGCGAGGCGAGCAACTCATCCGGCAACTCAGGGGCCAGCAGGACCTTGAGCATCCACTGATTGAGATCCGAGAAGAGCAGGCCCGAATCGGGGACAGAATTGCGCTTCGACGCCGCGAGGTGCCTACCCGGCGCGTTCATTTCCTCGAGGTGAGGCCCGCGGAACAACGCGAAGCCTTCGAAATCGATCACACCGGCGGCCGCGTCCGGAGCGTAATGCTGAGCGAATGCCATCACCTGCTCAGCAGCGCGCTGAGAAATGCTGGGCGCCGCGACTACGGCTAGTGGCATCGCCTTCTGACGAGCGGCGTGCGCCGCCTGGAGCACTGCTTGCGCGAAAAGCGGCACGAGCCGATCAGTCCGACCCTCCGAGGCCGACTTGATCTCGACGGCGTACTCGATTCCTTTTCGCCGGACCACGAGATCGGGACCGGGGTTGCTCGGATGGCGCCGTAGATGCCAACCGGCACGCTCGAAAAGGGTGGCGAGGCGGGATTCGGCACGCCTTCCCCGTTCGGATCCGTCCGACTTGCCGGGAACTTCCTGGCTCTCCATCGCTCTACCGTGGCCGTGGTAATTACCGTGGCCAAGTGAATTAACTTGGCCATGTTAATTTACCCGCCCACAAAGTCAAGTAGCCAGAGGAGGACGCTGCTAACTGCTGAGGAGTGGCGTGGGCGGGACTCGTAACCCGCGAGGGGGAGCGGGGCCCGGACACTCCGACACTCCGTACGGAGTGAAGGGAGTGGCGGGGTGGACGGGACTCGAACCCGCGACCTCCGACGTGACAGGCCGGCGTTCTAACCAGCTGAACTACCACCCCGCTCGGGTGGCGCCGGGCCTCGGATCAGGATCCTGGTGGGCGGTACAGGATTCGAACCTGTGACACCCGGCGTGTAAGACCAGTGCTCTACCGCTGAGCTAACCGCCCAGACGGACAATCCGAAACCCTATCCGAAAGCCTCTGGCGCGTCAATTCGGACGAGCCAGCATTCGCACGAGCTAGCGAAGCGCCTCGCGCAGGGCCGCGCTCGCGAGCAGGCGC
>JBAREU010000098.1:0-6737 GCA_049796515.1 Solirubrobacterales bacterium | reverse complement strand
TGTGGTCGCTGCGACCTTAGCAGAAGTGTCGGGGTACCCCGACAGCCAGCTATTTACCGTGGAGAATTTCTGCGACGCGACTGTGATGCAGGCCGGTCTCGGCCGCAATTTCACGCGTTGAGAGACCCGCTTTCCTGGCCCGCTCAAAGCCCTCGCGGCGTGCGGCGCTGGCCTTGTCCCGTTGGCTCTGGGCCTTCTCGAAGGCGAATTGGAGACGGCGCACGTCGGCTCGGGCTTTTTTCTCAGCGGTGCTCACGGTTGCCGCAGCCTAAGAGCTGGCCCGGCTTTCTTCGTAGTCGAACTTCGACCGGGCGAGCATGGACGACGAGAAATGCGACCGAGATGTGACCACGACAGGCCGGAACGCCTCGGAATCGCCGGGAAGCGCACGGAACACCGATCCGCGCCCAAGCCGCCCATCTGGCTCCACAAAAGGAAAAGGCCGGCATCTGCCGGCACTCCTCCCCATGCGCCCGACGAGAATCGAACTCGCGACCTTCGGCTTGAAAGACCGACGCTCTTTGGTCCCCGTGAAGGGACCGTTGACCACTGAGCTACGGGCGCCCTGCTGCATTACTTTATCGGCGTGAAGCTGTTGGAGCATTGCTGGCAGGCATGGAACTAGGGCTCGCAGGACGGGTGGCTCTGGTGATGGGCGCTAGCCAGGGGATCGGGCGGGCGATCGCTGCGGCGCTCGCCCGTGAAGGTGCGCGGGTTGCGGTTGCCAGCCGTGCGCAGGGACGAATCGAGGAGGCGGCCGCAACGATCGCGGGTGACGTCACGCCCTTCGTCGCGGACACCGACGACCTCGACCGACTGGACGAGCTGCCAGCAGAAGTCGAGGCGGCGCTGGGGCCGCTCGACGTGCTGGTTCTCAACACGGGCGGGCCGCCTCTCGGCGGCTCGCTCATACACAACCTCGACCAGTGGCAGAGCGCCTATCGCTCGCTTGTCCTCGCGCCTCGCGTGCTGGCCGGTGCCGTGGTGCCGGGCATGGGGGAACGAGGCTGGGGGCGGATCGTCAACGTCGGCTCCAGCTCGACGAGGGAGCCGATTCCCGGCCTCAACCTCTCCAACTCACACCGCATGGCCGCGGTCGGCTTCCTCAAGACCCTCTCGCGTGAGGTCGCCGCCGATGGGATCACGGTCAACACCGTCGCTACGGGACGCTTCGCAACCGAGCGCATCGCCTCCAACTACGGCTCGATGGAGGCCGCCGAAGTGGCCGCCAAGCGCGACGTACCGGCCACTCGCCTTGGCCTGCCCGAGGAGTACGGCGACCTCGTCGCCTTCCTCTGCTCGGAGCGCGCCGCCTACATCACGGGAGCTGTCATCCCGATCGATGGCGGCCTGCTCCACTCGGCCTTCTGAGGCCGCCAGGCCTCCTACGATAGGTCGGCGATGAGCCACTCCCATGCCGGCCACACCCACGGCGTCGCCTCGGCGGACGCCGACCGCAGCAAGCTGCGCATCGCCCTGGCGCTGATCCTCGGCTTCATGGCGGCCGAGGTGGTGACGGGGATCGTCGCCAACTCGCTGGCACTGCTCTCCGACGCCGCCCACATGCTCACCGACGCCGCCGCGATCGCCCTCTCGCTCGTCGCGATTCGCCTCAGCAAGCGCCCCGCCGAGGGCCAGATGACCTTCGGCCTCAAACGGGTCGAGATCCTCTCCGCCCAGGTGAACGGGATCACCCTGCTGGTCCTCGCCGCGATCATCGCGATCGAGGGCGTGCGTCGCCTGGTCGATCCGCCCGGCGTGGACGGAGCCCTCGTCCTCGTCGTCGCCCTGGCCGGGATCGTCGTCAACCTGGCCGCCACCGCGGTCCTCGCCAGCGCCAACCGTCGGAGCCTCAACGTCGAGGGCAGCTACCAGCACATCCTCACCGACCTCTTCGCCTTCGTCGGCACCGCCGTGGCCGCGGCGACGATCCTGCTGACCGGATTCGACCAGGCGGACGCGATCGCCTCGCTGCTCGTCGCCGCCCTGATGCTGCGCTCGGCCTACGGGTTGCTGCGCGACTCGGGGCGGGTCTTCCTCGAGGCCTCGCCGAAGGGAATCGACCCCAACCGGATCGGCCACCTGATGGCTGCGCAGCCGGGCGTGGTCGAGGTCCACGACCTGCACGTCTGGGAGGTCACCTCCGAGTTCCCGGCGCTCTCCGCGCACGTCATGGTCGCGCCGGACACCGACTGCCACCGCGCCCGCCTCGAGCTCGCCGATCTGATCGAGCGCAAGTTCGGCATCCACCACACGACCCTGCAGGTGGAGCACCAGCCCGAACGCCTGGTCCAACTCGAAAACTGACGGCCGACAGGCCTGAAAGTGGACAAATAGGACGCTTTAAGGCCCGTCGGCGGGGGATGCCTCGCGCATTGAGGGGAAGAGGATCACGTCGCGCAGGGTCTTGGCGCCGCTGAGGATCATCATCAGGCGGTCGATGCCGAGGCCGGAGCCGCTCGCCGTCAGCATCCCGTATTCGAGCGCTCGCACGAACTCCTCGTCGTGCTCGTGCGGCGTCTCCTCCGCCCCCGACTCCTGTCGTTCGCGCTGTTCGACGAAGTGGCGGCGCTGTTCGATCGGGTCGTTGACGTCGGTGCCGCCGCCGGTGATCTCCATCCCGGCGACGATCCCGTCGAAGGCCGCCGCCAGCAGCTGGGGGTGCTCGGGCACCGGCTTGACCAGCGGCCAGATCGCGAGGGGCAGGTCGATGATGAAGGTCGGCTGGATCAGCTTCGGCTCGATTAGCTTGCCCTGCAGCGTGTCGACCAGCGCCGCCCAGTCGTCGTCGGGCTCGGCGTCCTCACCGGCGATCTCGGCCAGCTCGTCGCGGCTCGCCTTGGTGATGTCGACCCCGGTCTCTTCCTTCAGCAGGTCCTGCAGGCGCAGCCGCGGCCAGGGCGGCGCCAGGTCGATCGTCTCACCGTCGCGCTCGACCTTCGTCGTGCCCAGAACGCGTTCGGCGACGCCGGAGACGATGCCCTCGGCGACCTCCATCACGCCGTGGTAATCGGCGCCGCTGACGAACCACTCGAGCATCGTGAACTCGGGGTTGTGCTGCGGCGACATGCCCTCGTTGCGGAAGAACTTGCCCAGCTCGTAGACGTGCTCGAAGCCGCCGACGATCGCCCGCTTCAGGTACAGCTCAGTGGCGATCCGCAGGTATAGATGGCGGTCGAGCGCGTGGTGGTGCGTCTTGAAGGGACGCGCCGCGGCACCGCCGGTCATCCGCTGCAGGACTGGCGTTTCCATCTCGACGTAGCCGCGTTCGTCGAGGTGGTCGCGGATCGCCTTGACCACCTTGGCCCGCATGGCGAAGATCTCGCGCGAGCGCTCGTTCGCCATCAGGTCGAGCTCGCGCTGGCGATAGCGCACCTCCGGGTCGGAGATGCCGTGGAAGAGGTCGGGGGGATCGCGCAGCGCCTTGGCCAGCAGCGTGCACTCGCGCACCTCGAGCGCGAGCTGGCCCCGTTTGGTCACGTAGAGATCGCCTTCGACCCCGACCAAGTCGCCGATGTCGAGGTCTTCGATCCGGCCGAACGCCTCCTGGCCGAGCGCGTCGACGCGAGCGTAGGCCTGGATCGTGCCGGTGAGGTCGCGGACGTCGAAGAAGGTGGTCTTGCCGTGGCCGCGCTGCCCGGTCACCCGGCCGGCGATCCGGTAGGAGTGCTCGCGGTGCTCGCCCTCGCCCAGCTCAGCCGGGTCGTGCGCGTCGAGGATCTCGGCGACCCGGTTGCGATCCGGGAACGAGAACGGGTAGGGGTCGATCCCTTCGGATCGCAGCCGCTCTAACTTCGCAAGGCGCTCCTCCGTGCTCAAGGGGCGCTCACGGTGCGACGCCGACGGTTACCCGCTCATCTCCCATGTAGTCGCGCATCGTAATCGCATCGCGCAGCATGTCCTGCATCGCGGCGCCGTGGTGCGTGTCGTGCTCCATCGCCAGCTTCCAGCCGCTCGGCGTTTCCTCGATCAGGCCGCGGATCACGCCGAGGCCGTCGGCGCCACAGGCACCAGTAACGGCAATCCGCGGCTCGCGGCGAATCTCGGGCGAGCGGTCGAAGATCGTCTCGTCGGTGACGTAGGGCAGATTGGCGATGACGAGGTCGACGCCCTCCAGACCCTCGGGGAGGCCCTCGGCGACGCTGACCTCCAGCTCGAGGCCGAGTCGCTCGGCGTTCCCGCGCGCAGCTTCGGCCGCTTCCGGCGAGAGGTCCGAGGCGGTCACGCGGAGGTCCGGCCGCTCGGAGATCAAAGCCAGGGCGATCGCGCCCGAGCCGGTCCCGACCTCGTGCACACGCGCCCCCTCGGGCAGTTCGGTTCCGACCTCGACCAGGAGCTCGGTCTCGCGGCGCGGCCAGAGCACGCGCGGATCGACCGCGATCTCGAGATCGCGAAAAGGTGCGCGGCCGAGGACGTAGGCCAGCGGCTCGTGGTCGGCGCGGCGGGCGACCGCCGCCTCGATCGTCGTGATGACCTCGGGTGAGAGCTCGCCCGCACCGTCACGGGAGAGGTCCTCGACGCTGACTCCGAGCGCGCTGGCGACCAACGCCTCGGCGTCGGCGCGCGGCTCCTCGCAGCCCGCCGCCGCGATCGTCTCCGTCGCGGTGTCGAGCAGCGCACCGACGGTCGCGGCGGACGAACCTCCCCCGCTGCCAGTCTCCACTGCGTCCACTCCGCTCGCCTCCTCGTTTACCTGAACTCGTTTACCTGAAAAATATCTGTGCAAGACTAGACGACTTTTGGCTCCTCAGAACGCCACACCTAAGCGGCCGGCCGCAGCCCGGTGGTGTCCGAGGCGTTAACACGCGAAAGGGTCCCATGTCGCTGCCTCACCACCCCGATCCAGATTGCACCGGCGACCATCATTGCAAGGCTCTCCAGCTGGGCGCCGGTGAGGCCGAGCGCGACATCGCTGTTGCGCCTGACGAACTCGACCAGGAAGCGCTCGCCACCCGCGTAGAGCAGGTAAAGCGCGAACAGCACGCCGGCGCGAAAGCGGTCGCGCAGCCGCCACAGCAGCCAGGCGCCGAAGCCCATCGCCAGTGCCTCGTAGACCGGCGTCGGGTGGACCTCTTCCGTGGTCGGGACGGTGCCGTCGGGATAGGACATCGCCCAGGGCCCGTCCCAGGCCCGGCCGTAATCGCCGTCGCCGGAGAGCTGGCAGCCGACCCGACCGATCGCGTAGCCCAGGGCGAGCGACGGCGCGACGAGGTCGAGCAGCGCCAAGCCGAGGAAGCCGCGGTACCAGGCCCAGAGTAGGACGGCGACGGCGCCGCCGATCGCGCCGCCGTACCAGACCAACCCCGAGCCGGAGAAGAGGTTGCCGAGCAAGTCGTCGCTGACGCTGTCCCAGTTCTCGACGACGAAGTAGAGGCGCGAGCCGACGACGCCGCCGATCAGGGCGGCGAAGCCGATCTCGTAGGCCCAGTCGACCGGCTTGCCGATCTCCCCCAGCCGCCGCCAGACCAGCGCCCCCGCGGCGAGAAAGGCGAGGGCGAACATCAGGCCGAAGGACTGCAGCGTCAGCGGGCCGAGGTGGAGCTCCGGGTACATGCGCTACTCGGTCAGCAGCGTGCGCAGCAGCGCCTTCTGCGTGTGGAGGCGGTTCTCTGCCTGGTCCCAGACGGCGGAGCGCGGCCCGTATAGGACCTCGGCTGCGATCTCCTCACCCGGGTGGGCGGGCAGGCAATGCAGGACGACCGCACTGTCCTTCGCAGCGCCGAGCAGGTCGGCGTCGACGCGGAAGGGAGCGAGGTCGGCACGGCGGCGCTCTGCCTCCGCCTCGTCCCCCATGCTGACCCAGACGTCGGTGTAGATCGCGTCGGCGCCGGAGACTGCGAGCCGCGGGTCCTCGGTCAGCTTCGCGCCGTGGCCCTCCTCGAGCTGGTAGCCCTGGGGCGCAGCGACAGTCAGCTCGATGCCGGCCAACTCGCAGGCGATGGCCAGTGAGCGGGCGACGTTGTTGCCGTCGCCGACGTAGGCAAGGCGCAGCCCATGCAGATCGCCGAAGCGCTCGCGCAAGGTGAGCAGGTCGGCGAGCGCCTGGCAGGGGTGGTGCTGCGGGGTGAGCGCGTTGATCACCGGCACCTCGGCCCCGGCGGCCAAGTCGGCGACCGCATCGTGAGAGCCGGAGCGGATCACGATCGCGTCGAGGTAGCGCGAGAGCACGCGGCCGGTGTCGCCGATCGACTCGCCGCGGGAGAGCTGCAGTTCGTCGCCGCGCAGGACGAGCGGGGTCGCCCCCAGCTCGGCGACGCCGACCTCGAAGGAGATCCGCGTCCGGGTCGAGGGCTTCTCGAAGACGAGGGCGATGCTGCGACCGGCGAGGTCCTCCCTGCCCGCACCCTGCCCACGGCCGGATTTCAGCTCGAGCGCGAGGTCGAGCAGCGCGGAGAGCTCGAAAGCTCCCAGCTCTTCGCCGGTGAGGAAGTCGCGCTTGGTCAAGCCGCGGATACTACGGCGGTGCGGTTCACCGCCATCTCCTGGAACCTCTTCCACGGGCGCGACTTCCCACCCGACCCGGCGCTGTTCACCTGGCGCTCGCGAGTGCTGCGGATCGCCGAGCGCAACGCCACTCACATCCAGGTCAACCGCGACCTCCTGCGCGAGTTCGCGGCGATGCTGAGCGATGCCGAGTGGGACGTGGCGCTGCTTCAGGAGTGCCCGCCGCGCTGGTGCGAGCCGTTGGCGCGAGCGTGCGGCGCCGAGCCGCACCGAGCATTGACCTCGCGCAACTC
>JBAREU010000097.1:0-1874 GCA_049796515.1 Solirubrobacterales bacterium | reverse complement strand
GATCTCACGCGCGTTGCCTGAACCGCTGCCTGGCACGGTTCCACCAATGTCGCTTTTATGAGCCATGTTCGCCGCGAATCCCACCCAATCTCCCTGGTAAAAGATCGGCGTGAGCACGCCCATGTCCGGCGCATGGGGGCTGCCGCCCAGATAAGGGTGGTTGATGATAAAGGCGTCGCCAGCCTGGATCTCGGCTGCAGGATAAGCCTTTAGGATTGCCGCCGCGCAGGCCGGAAACGCTCCCATGTGGAGCGGCAGCACTACATGCTGCGCCACCACTTCACCGGCGCTATTTAGAATCGCGCAACTCGCGTCTTGGGACTCTCTGATAATCGTAGAGTAGCCGGTGCGGAAGAGTGAGTTCTGCATCTCCTGGACGATGCCGGCCAGTCGCGCCTGAATGACCTGTAGGGTTATGGGATCGACGGCCATGGCATTTCAGACCTTTGACACAGAAATACGACTGCAGAAGATCGAGGATAGAGGATAGAAGATCGAGGAGCGCAACCCGCCATCTTCCATCCTCGATCCTCAATTTACATATGGGAGCGTAGCTCGCGGGTCTGTGAATCGTTGACCACGTAGTCCGCATCTTTTGCATCGATGGCGACTCGGTATACTTCGCGCGCCTTTTGTTGAGTCACGTAGCCGTTGCGCACGTCGCTAAGCACCCTGGCTGGGTCGCGTTTCAGCGGATTGCCCAAGCCGCCTCCGCCAGGGGTTTCCAGGCTGACGACCTCGCCGGGATGAAGGATGTGGTCCGAGTATCGTGAAGGGATGACGCGGGATTTGTCCGTGTCAGGGTTCAACGTGCAGCGGCCGGTCTTGCCGTCTGAGCCGCCGTCAATGCCCTTGGGCGCGACGGTGTGCTTGGTGGAACGCAGAGAAAATCGCGCTTCATGGTCGAGCAGCTCGTATTCGCGGACGAACCCCAGGCCGCCGCGGAATGTTCCCGGTCCGCCGGAGTCGGGGATCAACTCAACACGACGCAGTCGGGTGGAGAATTCCGATTCGATAATTTCGATGGGCGCGATCCTGGCGTTGGACTGATTGACGTTGGTGCCGGAGACTCCGTCCTTGCCGCTCCGGCCACCCGAGCCGCCGCCGAAGATCTCATATTGCACGTAGCTCTTGCCGGTTTTGTTGCTGCGGCCCCCGATAATGATCGAGCGGCTGCTGCAGCCGTCGCCGACCTTCTTGTGCGGCGTGATCTGGCTGGATGCTTCTAAAAGCGCCTCCACCAGCGCATGAACAGTGGGGTTATACGTGTTTACCGGAGCGGGAAAGCGCGGATTTACCACACTGCCCTCGCGAACTTTGATGTCGATCACTTTTGCCAGACCGTAGTTGATGGCCAGCGCCGGGTCCGTCAGGCAGGTAAGGAGATAGCAGCAGGCCGCGCGTACAATCGTGGGACGGATATTGGCAGGCCCCTTGGTCTGGTCGGCGGAACCGGTGAAGTCAAAAAGAAGATTCTTGCCTTTCTTCTCCATGCGCACATGAATGCGCACCGGCTTGTCGAGATCGACGCCGTCGCTGTCGACGAACCGTTCGCCCTCGCCGACGCCATCGGGCCACGAAGCGATTTCCGCGCGCACTTTCGCTTCGGTCATGGCGAACAGTTGTTCATAGGATGCGAGGATGGTTTCCTTGCCGTAGCGGTCCATCATTTCCTGAAAGCGCTTCTCGCCGAGCCGGGCGGCGCCCACCTGGCCGCGCAAATCGCCCACCACCAGCTCCGGCGTGCGGCTGTTGCAGCCGAGCACCGCCTCGATGTCCTTGCTGGTTTGATAGCCGGACACGTATTTTATCGGCGGCAGGTGAAGTCCTTCCTGGTAAATCTCCCGAGCCTGGCTCCAGCAGCTCCCGGGCAC
>JBAREU010000096.1:0-4814 GCA_049796515.1 Solirubrobacterales bacterium | reverse complement strand
GGCCGGCTCAGCGTGACCGGCGTCGAGCTGGATTCCGAGGGAGCGACGGCGCTGCGCGATGCGGTTGAGGGGGCGCTGTACGAGTGGCGGGAGAAGACCGCCTCGGTCCGTGTTCCCGACGAGCCCGAGGCGCGCCTGGCCGCCGTGCTGGCGATGGCGAGGGGGTTGCGCGAGGCGCGGCGCTCGCCAATAGTCGAAAAAGATATGCTCCCAGCTTCGTGAGTCCGGACCAGGGTAGGAGAGGGACGTCTGGCAAGGGCGGGGGCGGCAAAGCCTCCGACCGCGTGGCTGCGCGACGGCGCGGCCTGGCCGTCTTCGGCGCCATCTTCCTCATCCTCTTCATCGTCGTGGCGGTCTCCGAGGGAATCGGCGACCCGAGCGTTCCCTCAGGCGACGCGGCGCTGGTCGAGGACGTCCCGGGAGACATCGGCGAGGTCAGCGAGGCCGATGTCGAGCACGCGATTGAGCTGGCGGCGGCGCAGTCGGAAGAAAAAACGACGCCCAAACCCGGTACCCCCAAATACGACGAACTGAAGGAAACGGCGATGCAGTCCGTCCTAGAAGGAATCTGGATCCAGGGCGTGGCCGACGAATGGGGCATCGAGGTGACCGATGCGCAAGTCGCCCAGGAACTGAAAAAAGTGAAGAAAGAAAGCTTCCCATCGGAAGCAGAATTCAACAAATTCCTCAAAGAATCGAAATACACGCCGGCCGACATCAATGAACGGATCAAGATCCAGATCCTCAGTGGCCAGCTCCAGGAACAGCTGCAGGAAAAAATCTCGTCGCCGACCCAGCGCGAAATCGAGGACTACTACGAGGCGGCGAAGGACACCCAGTTCACGCAGCAACCGAGCCGCGACGTGCGGTTCGTCGTCAACCAAGACCGCAAAAAAGCTGAAGAAGCACGGGACGCACTGGCCAAAGACAACTCGGCCAAAAACTGGTCGAAAGTCGCGAAAAAATTCTCGGAAGATCCCGCCACCAAAGAAAACGGGGGTCTGCAGAAAGGCATTCAGGAAGGGGTTCTCGAAGAGCCGATCAACGGTGCGATATTCGCCGCGCCGGAAGGCGTGGTCGAAGGCCCGCTCAAAACCCCCCGCGGCTATGCCGTGTACCAGGTCGTCAGCGTAACTCCGGAAAGTGTCCAGGAACTGAAAGCGGTCGAAAGCCAGATCAAAAGCACGCTGGAAGAACGGAACCAACAGGAATACTTCACCGCCTTCGTCTCGACCTTCAACAACGAATGGACGCAGCGCACGTTCTGTGCTTCCGACTATGTGATCGAACGCTGCGCCAACTTCGAGCGCAGCGGGCGCCCGGCCAGCACCCCCCCGGCGTGCTACGAAGCCGATCCTGACGGTGGTTTGCCGGAAGCGTGCCCAGCTCCCGTGTCCCAGCTGATCCCGGCCTTGCCCGGAAGCGTGACGCCGCTGGAACCGCAGGGCAAACCGCTGGCGCAGCGCCCGCGACCGCTGGGAGAAACGGGCGAAGCCCCCGCGGGGGCGCCTGGCCTGCCCGAAGGCGTGCCGCCGCCGGCCGGAGCGCCCGAAGAAGCGCCTCCTCCCGAAGAAGCACCTCCGCCTGAAGAAGCGCCCCCCGCCGAATCCGAATAGCCCGGCAAGGCCGTCGCGGCCGTCGATAGACTCGCGCGCCCATGAGCGCCATCGCATCGATCCACGCGCGCCAGATTCTCGACTCGCGCGGCAATCCGACCGTCGAGGTCGAGGTCTCGCTCGATTCGGGTGCCAGCGGCTGGGCGGCGGTTCCGTCGGGCGCCTCGACGGGCGAGTTCGAGGCGGTCGAGCTGCGCGACGGCGGAGAGGCTTGGGTCGGCAAGGGTGTCTCGCGAGCGGTGGAGAACGTCAATGGCGAGATCGCCGCGGCGCTGAAGGGCGCGCGCGCTGCCGATCAGGGTGCCCTCGACGCGACGATGATCGAGCTCGACGGCACCCCCAACAAGGGTCGATTGGGAGCCAACGCGATCCTCGGCGTCTCGCTGGCGGCCGCTAAGGCGTCGGCTGCCGACTCCGGCCAGCCGCTCTACCGCTACCTGGCTGAGCTCTATGGCGGCGATGAGGCGAATCTGCTGCCGGTGCCGATGATGAATGTGCTCAACGGCGGCGCCCACGCCGACAACTCAGTCGACTTCCAGGAGTTCATGGTTGTGCCGGCGGGCGCCGAGAGCTTCGCCGAGTGCTTGCGAGTCGGCACCGAGGTCTTCCACGCGCTGAAGAAAAGCCTTGCCTCGAAGGGCCTGGCGACCGCAGTCGGCGATGAGGGAGGCTTCGCTCCCAATCTCGAGTCCAACGAGGCGGCGCTGCAGGCAGTGCTGGCGGGCGTCGAGGCGGCCGGCTACGAGCCCGGCTCCGATGTCTTCGTCGCCCTCGACCCGGCGACCAGCGAGGTCTACCGGGATGGTTCCTACGTGCTCGAGCACGAGGGTCGCACCCTGTCCTCCGAGGAGATGGCCGCCTACTGGGCCGATGCCTGCTCGCGCTACCCGATCGTCTCGATCGAGGACGGCATGGACGAGGAGGACTGGGACGGCTGGAAGCTGCTGACCGAGCGCCTCGGCGAGCGGGTTCAGCTCGTCGGCGACGACCTCTTCGTCACCAACCCGGAGCGCTTGCGCCGCGGGATCGAGCTCGGCGTCGGCAACTCGATCCTGGTCAAGGTCAACCAGATCGGCACCCTGAGCGAGACCCTGGAGGCGATCCGGATTGCCCGCGAGGCCGGCTACACGGCGGTGATCTCACATCGCTCCGGCGAGACCGAGGACACGACGATCGCCGATCTCGCCGTCGCCACCGGCGCCGGTCAGATCAAGACCGGTGCTCCGTCGCGCTCGGACCGCGTCGCCAAGTACAACCGCTTGCTGCGGATCGAGGAGGAGTTGGGCGACGAGGCCCAGTTCCCGGGCTTGCAGGCATTCGTCCAGCGCGTGGGCTAGATGCAGGAATGCGGCGCCCGGCCGCGTAGGACCGGGTATGGCAGCCCGCGCCCGGCCCGCATCGAGAACTGCTTCACGGCCGAAACGGAGCCCGTCCGCGGCAAAAAGACGTCCCGCGGCGCGGCGCAAACCGGCCGCGCGCCGGGAAGGCAGCCGCATCCACTGGGACCGGGTGGGCCGGATCGCGCTGACGTTGGTCCTGGCGGCGGTCCTCTACTCCTACTTGAACCCGGCGATCGACTTCGTCAAGACCTATACGGCTACGACCGCCGCCAAAGCGGAATTCCACGAGAAACTGCGCGAGAACAAGCGCCTCCACAAACGCATCCAGACGGCCGACGACCCGATCGTGATCAGCCGCAAGGCGCGGGCGCAGGGCATGGTCGCCGAAGGCGAGACGCCGATGGTCGTCCACGGCCTGGGCGGATAGCTGTCCCTAACTTCGGGCCTCCCCGTGGTTAGCGCGGGCTCCTACATCCTCAGCGTCGTCCTATTGGCAGTTCTCGTCCTGTCGCTGGGCTTTTCGGCGGTGCGATTGCGTCAGATGCTTATGCCCGACTGGGAGGGGGCGCCGGGGCACCTGGTGGAGGCAATTGTTGGCGTAGCCCTGGTCATCTGGCTCTCTGAGATTCTCGGGACCCTCGATCTTCTCTATGCCTGGGCTCTCGTTGGTGCAGCCGTCCTGTTGGCGGCTGGTCTCGCGCTTCTCCCCCGTGACAGGACCCGCGGGCCGAGCGCTGACAGCTGTCGCTATAGCGGTCGTGGCCGTGGTGTTTGCGCATTGGGGGTTGACTACGGCGGATGCGTTGAGCAGGGGGATTTTCAACTTCGATTCGCTTTGGTACCACATGCCGTTCGCGGTGGAGATGGCTAAGAGCCACTCGGTTACCGGGATCCACTACACCGAGACTGTCTTCACGAACTGGTTCTACCCGCAGAACTCCGAGCTTCTGCATGCCGTGGGCATCCTGCTCACCGAGCGAGACACGCTCAGCTTGTTCCTCAACTTCGGTTGGCTGGCGATTGCCTTTCTGGCTGCTTGGTGCATCGGAAGGCCGTACGGGCGGGGGTCTTTGACGGTCGTGGCCGCTGCCGTGATCCTTGAGTGCCACACGCTGGTCGTTCGGGAGCCGGGAGCTGCGAAGAACGACCTGATGGCTGCAGCGCTGTTGCTTGCTGCCATCGCAATCCTGATCAACGCCGACAGGAAGCCCGGTTGGCCATTGGCAGCTGCCGGGCTTGCGACCGGAATGGCGGTTGGCACCAAGTCGACCGCGCTGGCGATGGCGGTGGCCCTGACCGTTGCGATCGTGTTCTTGGCGCCATCCGGACGCCGCTGGGCTGCCTCTGGCTGGTGGTTCGGAGCGGCCGTTGCCGGGGGCGGCTACTGGTACCTGCGCAACCTGATCGTCACCGGCAACCCGCTGCCGCAGCTGGAGGGCCTGGGGCCGATCTCGCTACCGCACCCGGAGCAGCTGCAGAGCGGGCGGCCTGACTTCAGCATTGCCCACTACGCGACCGACACCGCTGTTTGGCGAGACTACTTCGGACCAGGCCTGGACCAGGCCTTCGGCGCCCTCTGGCCGCTCGTCATAGCCGGCGCCATCGCCGGCGGCCTAGTCGCAATTCTCTGGGGCCGAGAACGCGTCCTACGCTGGATGGGCGCAGTAGCCCTCTTCGGCCTCCTCGCCTACGTCTTCACCCCCCTAAGCGCCGCCGGCGCCGAGGGAGCCCCTGTCGGCTTCGGCATAAACATCCGCTACGCCATCCCAGCCCTCCTGGCTGGCTTGACCCTTCTCCCCCTGGCCCCTATCCGATCGTGGGCGACCGCCTCTTCCGCGGGTGGCGTGGGGGGAGGGGG
>JBAREU010000095.1:0-2765 GCA_049796515.1 Solirubrobacterales bacterium | reverse complement strand
CGCCGGACGCGCCGAAGCCCCGCAGTGCCCGCCGCGCCGAGGCGAAAGCCGCGAAGGAGGCCGAGAAGCGCCAGCGCGAGGAGCAGAAGCGTCGCGAGCGTGAGCAGCTCGCCAAGCGCCAGAAGCAGGCGCAGGTGGAGCGCCAGCGCGGCGGCGTCATCGGCTTTCTCGTCTCCTGCTGGGCCGAGCTGCGCAAAGTCCAGTGGCCCGACCGCGAGACGCTCGTGCAGGCGACCGCGGTGACGATCATCTTCGTCGCGGTCGCGGCGGCCTACCTCGGCGCTCTCGACAGCGCCTTCAGCTTCCTCATCAAGCAGATCCTCTAGCTCGCTAGGGATCCCAAGACAAAGGCAAACCTCCAGATGTATCGCTGGTACGTGATCAACACCTACTCCGGGCACGAGAACAAGGTCAAGCACAACCTCGAGCACCGGGTGCAGACGATGGCCCAGAACCGCAACGTGCGCCAGGTCGTGGTGCCGACCGAGCAGGTGATGGAGGTCAACAAAGAAGGCCAGAAAGAACCGAAGGAGAAACGGACGATGCCCGGCTACGTCCTGGTCAACATGGAGATGACCGACGATGCCTGGGGCCTGGTCAAGAACACTCCCGGGGTGACCGGCTTCGTCGGCTCGCGCAACAAGCCGGTGCCGCTCTCCAAACCGGAGGTCGACCGGCTGCTCCACCGCGAGACCGCCGAGCGTCCCCGCACCCAGGCCCAGTTCTCGATCGGCGAGTCGGTCAAGGTCATCTCCGGGCCGCTCTCCGACTTCTCCGGTGAGATCGCCGAGATCAACGAGGACGCCGCCAAACTCAAGGTGCTGGTCTCGATCTTCGGCCGCGAGACGCCGGTCGAGGTCAACTACGACCAGGTCAAGAAGATCTAGCCAGGCCCGCTACGCTCCCCGATCCCGATGGCGAAAAAAGTCCTCACCCTCATCAAGTTGCAGATCCAGGCGGGCAACGCCAACCCGGCGCCGCCGGTCGGCCCGGCGCTGGGCCAGCACGGCGTCAACATCATGGAGTTCTGCAAATCCTTCAACGCCCAGACGCAGAGCGAGGGCGGGACGATCATCCCGGTCGAGATCACCGTCTATGAGGACCGCTCTTTCGACTTCGTCACCAAGACGCCGCCCGCCGCGGTCCTGATCCGCGAAGCGATCGGGATCAAAAAAGGCTCGGGCGAGCCGCATGTCAACAAAGTCGGCACGATCTCGATGGACCAGGTCCGCCAGATCGCCGAGCGCAAGATGCCCGACCTCAACGCCAACGACCTCGACGCCGCCTCGAAGATCATCGCCGGCACTGCCCGCTCGATGGGCGTGGACGTCAAATAGGCAACGCGATGGCCCACGGCAAGCGCTACCGCAAACAACTCGGCAAAGTCCAGCGCGAGCGGGACTACCCGCCGGCCGAGGCGATCTCGCTGATCAAGGAGACCGCCAGCGTCAACTTCGACGAGACGGTCGAGCTGCACCTGCGGCTCGGCGTCAACGTCCGCCACGCGGAGGAGCAGCTGCGCGGCACGCTCGCTCTGCCCCACGGGCTCGGCAAGGACGTGACGGTCGCCGTCTTTGCCGAAGGCCAGCAGGCCCGCGACGCCGAGGCGGCCGGAGCCGACCACGTCGGCGGCCAGGAGCTGGTCGAGAAAGTCCAGGAGGGCTGGACCGGCTTCGACGTCGCGATCTCCACCCCCGACATGATGAAATCGGTCGGCCAGCTCGGCCGCGTGCTAGGCCCGCAGGGCCTGATGCCGAACCCCAAGGTGGGCACCGTCACCGACGACATCGAGAAGGCGGTGGGAGAGTCGAAGGCGGGCAAGATCGAGTACCGCACCGACCGCCAGGCAATCATCCACCTGGCAATCGGCAAGGCCAGCTTCGACGAGGGGAAACTGCTCGACAACTGCCTCGCGGTGATCGACGAGGTCGTCCGCGCCAAACCGTCCTCCTCGAAGGGCAAATACATCCTCTCGGCGACGATCACGACCTCGATGGGGCCAGGGATCAGAATCGACCCGATGGCAAGAGAGCCGGCGACTGCGTAGACTGCGCCGTCGCGTCAACCGAAGACCACCGGCAGGCCAAGCCCAGAAGTCCGGTGCAGGTGAGACATGAACAGAGACGAAAAGGCACAAGCCATCGAGGAGATCGCCGCCCAGATCGAGGGCGCCGAAGCGATCTTCGCGGTCGACTACCGGGGCATCAGCGTCCCCCAGGCGGCCGAACTGCGCGGCAAGCTGCGCGAGGCCGACGCCAGCTTCCGCATCGTCAAGAACCGCCTCACCAAACGCGCCGCCGAGCAGGTCGGCGAGGAGCGTCTCAGCGAGCTGCTGCAGGGCCCGACCGCGCTGACCTTCGTCCGCGGCGATACCGCCCAGGCGGCGAAGGCGATCTCGACCTTCAACAAAGAGCACGAGGTCCTCACCTTCAAGGGCGGCTTCATGGCCGACATGGCCCTCGACGAAGAGAAGTTCAAGTCGATTGCCCGGCTGCCCGCCCGCGAAGTGCTCGATGGCCAGCTCGCCGGCGTGGTCGCCAGCCCGCTCACCGGACTGGTCCGCGGCCTCGGCTCGATGGTCTCCGGGCTCGCAAACCAGCTTCAGCAGCTTCAAGAACAAAAGGAGAAAGAGGCGTAATGGCAACGAAGATTTCAACCGAGGATTGGATCGAGGAGCTGAAAGGCATCTCGGTTCTCGAGCTCTCCGAGCGGATCAAGGCGCTCGAGGAGGAGTTCGGCGTCTCTGCGACCGCGGTCGCCGCGGC
>JBAREU010000094.1:0-9009 GCA_049796515.1 Solirubrobacterales bacterium | reverse complement strand
CCGCATAGGTGGCTTTTAGGCCCGTCGGCGGGGATTCTGCGCATAATGGCGACGATGTCGACGACGATCGAGAAGCCGCGTCAGGCGGGGCCGGAGGCGGACCTCGGCGGCGAGTGGCGGGTGATCGTGCGCAACGACAACCACAACACCTTCGACCACGTCGCCGAGACCTTGGCGCGGGTCCTGCCCGGCGTCACCGTCGAGCAGGGCCATAGGATCGCCGAGACGATCCACAACAGCGGCCTGGCGATCGTCTGGTCGGGCCCCCGCGAGCCCGCCGAGCACTACTGGGAGCAGCTCAACGCGGCCGGCCTCACCCTAGCTCCGCTCGAGCGGAGCTGAGGAGCATCGCCGCCGCTCTCGCGGGCGGACTCGTTCCTACCCGGCTGGAAAGCTCGCGAGCAGATGGTCGCGATATCCCACTCCGAAGTTGGTCGGTGTGCCGGCGTAGTCCGCGATCAGGGCTGGATAGGCGGCACAGGCCCCGGGGTACCACGCCCAAGCCACATACGAGACGCCGCGGGCGTCGGCCCACGGCAGGAAGGTATCCAGATCGTCGTGTGCGCAGTCCGTCTCTCCGATCTCGCCGACGACGACCGGGAACTGCGTCGCCACCTTTCCGATGTTGGCATTGAAATAGCCGACGTCTCGCTGGTTGTAGAGATGAATCGCAGCGACCAGCTGCCGGGCGGGATCGTTCGGACGGTATTCGAGCCACGCGTCGCCGAGCTGAGTGGCCCATCCCAATCCGCCGACCATCACCGGCTGCGTAGCCCCGGTGGCGCGGACTGCGTCGAGGAGCTGCTGCATGCCCGCGACGCGGAAGCCGGGATCGTCACAGCCGTTGCGCCAGCAGTTCCACGAGATCCCGCGCGGCTCGTTGTAGAGGTCGAACAGAACTGCGTGGTCGTCTCTGAAGTAGGAGGCAACGGACGCCCAGAAGTTCGGTGAATGGTCGGCGTCGGCCATGACCTGTCCCGACTGCGCCTTTGTATCTCCAGGTGCGCTCCAGTGCAGGTCGAGGATGGCGTAGAGACCGTGGGCGTGCAGCCGTTCCACGTAGTCGCGCATCGTTTCACGGTAGGCGTCAACATCGGTCGGGGCGCCGTTGATGCCAAGCCAGCAATCCTCGTTGAGGGGGATGCGAACGGCGTTGACCCGCCAGGCGGCGATCGCGGCAATGCTCGCATCGTCGCTCGGCCCGGCGAATGCATCGCCGCTCAAGCACCGCCACTCGGTTCCGGAGATGTTCACGCCCCGAAGGGTCAGCGCTCGTCCGGCGCCGTCGACCAGGCGGGCGCCGTCCACCGCGATGCCAAGGGGTCCCGTGAAATCCTCGGCGCCGGCGATATCCAGGGTCGCGGGGGTGGCGGCGGTTACGGCGACCCGAGGGGAGCGAGGTGCGGGACGGCTGACTTCAACGCTTGGACCGATTCCAAACCGATAGGCAACCGCCGACGAGGGCAGGCAAAGCGTTGCGAGCAGCGCCGCAGCGAGGATCCAACGCAGAAGTCTGGAAGGGGGTGCGGGGGGCAGCGGGTCGGGCATCGCGCCCGTTATCGACAGGCCGGTTCAAAGGTTGAGATCGGCCAGGCCCGTGTCCACGACTGTGTCGCACGCGGTTGATCACCAGATCACCTACTTTCGCTTTAGATCGCTCCGACGGCGTCTCGCGCCCTATTTGGCCGCGAGCGTCAGCAGTGCCCTCGCCAAGGGGTCGGTGAGAAGCGACCAGTTCATGTTGCCCGTATCGAACTGTCCGGCCGCCTGTGCGGCAGATGGCGTCTCCGACCACACCAGCAGCTTGAACCAGGGCCGATCGGCGAGATAGAGGCGGAGGTTCTTCAGCCAGTGATAGCGATCGGTATCGACCACCTTCATCTCGGGTAGAACCATCGGCTTGCGGTACCGCTCTCGAAGAAAATCGAGGCGCTCGAAGTAGTAGGGGAGACCCCACTGGACGCTGCTCTGGAACTCCACCGTGCTCATCCCGATGTACTTCACGTAACGGCGGCCGGGATACCACTTCACAACGCTCTTTTCCCACTCGTAGATCGGCTTGCCGATCATGCCGTCCGGGGACCAGACGAAGCGGGCGTTTTTCGCCCCGACCGCCTGGAAGACCTCCCACACGTGCCGCCACGCTTCCTTATAGAGGGCGGGCCCTTCTTTCGACCACGAGTACCAGAGTCCGTTCATCTCATGAGCCATGCGGACGTAGACCGGCACTCCACGATTGCGAATCGTCTCCGCCCAGAGGACCAGGTAGCTGTCCCAGGAGCCGTCGACGATGCTTGTCAGGGGAATCTTGTCCGGCTCCCATGAGATGAACGGCGTGGCGCCGAGAGATGCCGACTCGTCGAGGAACCACTTCGGCGACTTGCCGGGCCACCAACCGATGAACGCGGCGAAGGTGTTGAACGGGACGCCTGCGGCCTGGAGCTGGACGTAGATGTCCCGCGTGCCGCTCATCGCCAGATCGAGATGGGTGTCTGGCTTGGTCTTGGCCTGGTGAGGTTTCGTCTTGCCGATCGTCGCCTGCATCTTTGCCCCTGCCCCGCCGGTTCCGAGGAGGACCATCGCAAGCGTCAGGATCAGGACCCTCATCCTTCTACCACGGGCTCGAGTCCTTCCACCACAGGTTCGAGTGCAAGGTTTGGAGCATGCATCTCGTCGGTCCCTCCAGTTGGTTGATAGATGCGCAGGATCGCGATTGCGTAGACCACACCGAGCAAGAGCATGGGTAGGAAGTCGATCCAGCCCATCGTCGCGCCCCGGTAGAGCGCGATACCCAGCCAGAGGCAGATGGTCGCTCCCCCCCAAAGGGGGTAGAGCGCCTTCCACACTCGCACCTGGTTGCCACTGTTGGCTCGGGTTCCCGTTGGGGTCCAGCCCATTGGGCGTCCGCGCAGCGTGTCGGTGATTGCAAAGGCGTGCGCCCAGCCAAAGATCCTGCGAACCGACCAGACCTCCAACCGATAGCGGCTGCGGTGCCACAGCGGAAAGATGACGTAGTCATAGATGAGCGCGGGCAGGAGGATGAAGTAATTCGCGAGGTGGATCTTCTCGGGGAAAGCGAGGAGGAGGATGAGGGGGATCGCGGGCCCGATGAACGTCCAGAGGGCGGTATAGCTGTAGTAGAAAAACCCGCTCATGTAGCAGAGGCGGGTTAGCAGCGGTAGGGGGGTTTGCCAGAACTTCTTCGATCGCAGCAGGCTCATCGAGCCGGCACACCAACGGTATTGCTGGCGGAAGAACGCCTCGATCTCGTCCGGGCAGATGCCGGTTGCGAGGTTCACGGGGACATATCGGAGTGACCAGCCAGCGGCCTTCAGATCGAAGCCCGTGTGCACGTCCTCGCTGTGCTCGATCAGGGTCGTGCCGCCGTTGTCATCGAGGGCTTCTCGGCGATAGATGGCGCAGGTTCCGACGCAGATCGCTCCGTCGTGGTGGTCGCGACTGGTCTGGATGAACCGGTAGAAAAACTCCTGCACCGCGCCGGCGCCCCGCTGAAGCCAGCTCTGCCCCGGGTCGACCCGGAAGAACTGGGGCGTCTGCACGATTCCCAGCTTCGGCTCCTCGAAGTAGGGCACGATGTGACGCAGGTAGTCCCGTCTAGGGCAGAAGTCGGCGTCGAGGATCGCGACGAGATCTCCGTTGCTGTTCTCGTACCCGTACTTCAGATTGCCGGCCTTCTTGAACCAGCCGGGATTTGGCCGCGTCAGATAGCGGAAGCCGTAGCTTTCGGCCAGGGCCCGGTGCTCGTCGTTGGGCTTGTCGTCGAGAACGTAGGCCGCGAGAGCCCCTTCGTACTCGAGTTGGGAGACGTGATGCCAGGTGTTGCGGAGAATCTCGATTGGCTCGCCGCAGATCGGCAGCAGGACGTCGACGCTGGGCCACGGTCCGCCGTAGATCTCCACGCGCGCGAAATGTTCACCCTTGTTGGCACTGCGGGTGAATGCGCTGACCGAGAGCGCGACGAGGAAGTAGGAGCCGGTGAATAGCACCGCCAATAGGTAGGGCAGAACGCTCGTGCTGCCGAGGGCGAAATGCAGCGAGCTGACGATCAGCCCGACGAAGGCGACGATGCTCAGGCTCATCACCAGCCAGGCGTGGCGCACGAAATAGGAGTCGCGCTCGGCGTCGTTGGGTGGCGTCGGCAAGCATGGATCGAAGCCCGCTTCCAGCGGTGCTATCGCTCGCTCGCTCAGCGTCGTTGTCCCTGCCTCCATTGCCTCTCGTCCCCCTCGAGATACGGGGCGGGGAAGCTAAGAGGCGCCCGCTTGGTGTCTGTTTGTAGGGCAATTTGATTGCGGTTAGGTGCCTGATCCAGGCGTCAGCGGTGACCACCTACTGAAAATCAGGGTTGTCAAATTTACGTAAATACGTAAGTTTTTAAAGCTTGGAGCCGTCGCAGGGGACAGAGGCGCTACTTGGGGGTACCGCGCGGGACACTGCACCCCTCGGTTTGGAGGGCGCGGACGATGGCGACTTCGCCGGCCAGTCGGCGTGGTCGTTGCAGCGCCTGGTCGATTCCCCGCAGCTCTTCGAAAGATTTCTCTACGGCCTCGCGCTGGTCGATCGCGACGGGGGCGTCCGCTACCTGAACCAGAAGGCCCGCCAGCTGCTGGTGCCGGCGAGCAGAGCCTCCGCCGCCGCACCTTGGAGGTGCTGCGATCTGATTTGCAGCCGCCTTGCTCCCGTCGATGGCGATGCGTGCATGAGCGAGCAGGCGATGCGGTCGGAGCCGCCGCTGCCCGAGGTGCGGATGGACATCGAGCAGGGGCGGCTGGCGCACTCGGCCTGGGTGACCGCGTCGCCGATCGACGCGGGGACGCTTCTGTTCCACCTGCGCCCGGGCAGGCTGGGAGACCGGCGGCGGCGAACTCCGCTCGACTGGCCGCACCTGGCGGATCGGCGATCGGAGCTGCGAATCGTCACCTTGGGGGGGTTGCGTGTCGAGGGGTTGGATGGGCCGATCGGCGGCGAGTGGCTGGGGCAGCGACCGGGCCAGCTGCTCAAGTACATGGTGGTCGAGCGCCATCGCGTCGCGGCAAGCGACCAGATCGCCGAGGCGCTCTGGCCAGAAGCGGGGCCAAGTGAGTCGCGAAGCAGGCTGCGCTACTACGTGCACATGCTGCGCGAGAAGCTCGAACCCGGTCGCGCCCGGCGCTCACCATCGCGTTTCATCGTCGCTCAAGGAGGCGGTTACGCTCTGGACACCGGCTGCGTATGGATAGACGCCGATGCGTTCGAGCGTGAGGCCAGAGCTGGCTTGGCTGCATTTGCGCAGGGTTCTATCGAGCCTGCCGCGAAGCACCTCCGCGACGCTCTGCGCCTCTACCAGGATCGGTTCCTGCCCGATGACCTATACGAAGATTGGCTGCTGGACGAGCGCGAGCGGCTGCACGAGTTGGCCGGGCGCGCGCTCCGCGTGAAGGTGGAGATCCTGGTCCAGCAAGGGCGTCTCGAAGCCGCCGCGGACCGCGCCAGGCGCCTGGTGGAGATGGAGCCCTTCGACACCGACGTGCAGAAGATGTTCATCGACATCTGCCTGAGGCGGGGGCGGCGCAGCGAGGCACTTCGGCGCTACGCCGTGTTGCGCAAGCGGATGCTTGCTTCGTTCGGGCAGGAGCCCGGCTTCGACCTTGCCGAGCTGGACGCTCGAATCAACCGCGAAAGCAGTTGACTCGACCCGTTACTCGGCCGCGACGAGCGTGTGCCAGGCGGGCAGGATCGGCAGGTCGTGGAGGTCGATGATCGCGGCGCGCGCGGTCTCGATCTCCTCCGAGAACCAGTAGCGTTCGAAGTCCGCGCGGCTCTCCCAGATCGAGGTCTGCTGGAAGGCCAGCGGGTCGTCGATCGAGCGGGTCAGCGACCAGCTCTTGGCGCCGAAGGCAGGCATCCGCGCCGCCGCCGGTTCCCAGAGGTCGAGCCAGCGGTCGGCCCTGAAGGGGGCGATGTGCCAGTTGAGCGTGCAGACCTCAGCCATTTCTAAGCTCCCACCTCGGCCCGGATCGCGCCGGCGCCGTCCTCGTTCTTGCCCTCGTCCTCGGACTCGGCCCCGACCAGGATCGAGATCTTGCCGAGGTGCTTGTTTTCGTGCAGTAGCTGGTGCGCCTCGGGGACGCCGTCGAAACCCATCGTCTTCCAGAGGACGGGCCGGACCTTGCCCTCGGCCATCAGTTGGTTGGCGCGCATGCACTCGTACGCGTTGGCGAAGTGCGAGCCGATGATCTGCTTCTGACGCATCCACAGGTAGCGCACGTCGAAGTCGAGCTGGAAGCCCGAGGTGGCGCCGCAGATGACGACTTTGCCGAAGGGCTTGACGACGAAGACCGAGGTCGGGAAGGTCGCCTGGCCGACGTGCTCGAAGACGAAGTCGGGGGCGTCGCCGAGGATCTCCTTGACCCGCTTGGCGAAGCCGCGCGACGCCTTGAAGCGCTCCTTGTCAGCGGCGGGGTCGGCCAGGTTCTCGGGGGTTCGCATCATCTCGCCGAACTCGGCCCGGTTGATGTAGTCGACCGCGCCGAGCTGCTTGACCAGCTCGCCCTTCTCGTCGGAGGAGACGACGCCGACCGCGTTGGCGCCAGCGGCCTTACAAAGCTGCACGGCGAAGACCCCGAGGCCGCCAGCCGCACCCCAGATGAGGACGTTGTGGCCGGGCTGCAGCTTGCACTGGTCGATCAGCATCCGGTAGGCGGTGAAGTAGGTGAGGCCGTAGGCGGAGGAGTCGACCCAGGAGAGGTTCTGCGGGCGGGGGAGGAGCTGCTGGGCCTGGACCTTGGTGAACTGGGCGAAGGAGCCCCAGGTCGTCTCGTAACCCCAGATCCTCTGACTCGGCGCCGCCAGCGGATCGAGCCCATGCACCTCGACGTCCTCGTAGGAGGCCTGGTTGCAGTGGATCACGACCTCGTCGCCGGGCTTCCAGCGGGTAACGCCCTCGCCCACCTTCCAGACGACGCCCGAGGCGTCGGAGCCGCCGATGTGGTGGCCGTACTCGGGATGGTCGCCGTAGCCGAAGACCGAGACCGGTTTGCCCAGCGCTGCCCAGACGTTGTTGAAGTTGACCCCGGCCGCCATCACCCGCACGATCACCTCGAAGGCGCCCGGCTCGGGGACCTCGATCTGCTCGAGCTGGAAGGCGTCGGTCGGTTCGCCCTCGCGCTCCTGGCGGATCACCCACGCCGCCATCGTCTCCGGCAGCGTTCCGGGCTCGACGTCCAACTTCGCGACTGCGCTGCTGTCTACGGCCAAGGGGTCCTCCGCGAGGGTCGTTTACGGGCGGGCGGCGAATCCTAGATCAGAGCAACCGACCGGGGCCGCTAAGCAGCGTCCGAGGTCTCGCTCAGCTCGGGCGCCGTGATCGCCCTGACCGTGATCTCGGTCGGTTCGGGTGGCTCAATCTCCTTGCCTGGGGCGATGCCGAGACCCTCGACCCTGCGCAGCTGGGGCAGCAGCCTGCCCTCCATCGAGGCGACGGCGGAGTTGTAGGCGCCCGTGGCCGAGGCGAGGCGCTTGCCCATCGTGTCGAAGTCCTTGATGAACTTGGCGAAGCGTCCGTGCAGGGTCGCTGCCGCCTCGGCGATCTCGGCCGCCTCGGCGACCATCCGCTCCTGGCGCCAGCCAAGCTCCATCGTGCGCAGCAGGCCGATCAGTGAGGTCGGGCTGACGACGAGGACGTTTCGCTCCAGCGCGTAGTCGAAGAGGGTTGGGTCGGCGGCGAAGGCCGCATGCATCGCCGGCTCGTTGGGGATGAAGCAGAGCACCAGGTCGGGCATCTCGCCGGCCTTGAACTGGCCCTGGTAGTCCTTGGAGCTGAGGCTGCGGATGTGCTCGCGCGCCTGCTGCGCGTGACGTTCGAGCTGCGCGAGGCGCTCGGCTTCCACCTCGGCCTCCTGGGCGTCGAGGAAGGCGTCGAGCGGGACCTTCGAGTCGGCGACGAAGGTGCGTCCCTCGGGCAGCAGGAAGCGGGCATCCGGCCGCAGCCTGCCGTCCTCGGTGTGGATCGTCTCCTGCAGCTCGAAGTCGACGTGCTCGGTCATGCCGGCGATCTCGACGCAGCGCCGCAGCTGCAGCTCGCCCCACTGACCGCGCGTCTGCGGCTGGCGCAGTGCCTTCTTCAGCCCGGCGGTCTCGGAGTTGAGGTTGCCGACCGTCTGCCCCATCTGCTCGAGCAGGGTGCGGGTCTGCAGGTCGGTCTCGCCGCGCCGCTGCACCTCCTTCTCGATCCTCTCCTGGCCCTTGGCGATCCTCTCGGTGAGCGCCTTGATCTCCGCCTGGCGCTTGTCCAGGGTGGCCTCGGCCGCCTGCGCATCGACCTTGCGCGACTCCTCGTTCATCCGTTGCAGGTCGGCGACCGCCTTCGAGGTCGCCTCCTGGATCGCCGGCCCGAGATCGGGTTGCTCAGGCGCCTGCTCGCGCGGACGCACAAGCAACGCATAGATCAGCCCGGCAGCGAGCAGGACGACAGCAATTGCGAGCACAACGGTCACCTATCCGATGGTGACGGTCGGGTCAGACGGCGAGCCGGCGTCGTTTTTACGGAAGGAGCAGGTCGTTCTCAGACGAGCTGCGGAACGGGCCTACGACCAGCCGGGCCGGCTTGGCCCCGGGGATGTCGGCGGCGCTTACCCGGTAGACGCCGGTGGGGAGGATCGCCTGCATGGTGACGTTCGAGTTGGCGTAGACCGTTTCGGAGCCGAGGTCCTTGCCGCCGCCGCGTATCTCGAGGCGGGAGTCGACGTCGGTCAGGTTGGCGGCGACGAAGACGACGTTGAGCGGCGCCTTGGAGCGAACCTGTGGCTGGCTGGTGTTCTGGTTCTGGGGGATCTGCTGGGTCGGTTCGAGGCCGATCGCGATCCGCGGCGGCTGCACGCTGATCTCACCGTCGCTGATCGCGACGCTGACCCGGGTCGGCGGTTGCGGGCGCGGGTCGTTGACGTGTTCCTCGACGCCGCAGCCGGCGGCGATCAGGGGCACGGCGACGAGCGCACAGGTCGCCGCGGC
>JBAREU010000093.1:0-4308 GCA_049796515.1 Solirubrobacterales bacterium | reverse complement strand
GGCTCTGGCGAGCCTGTTCGGCGGCCTCGCAGGTGCCCGAGATACCCGCCGAGATGTGGACCGAGACGATCTCGCGACCGGCGGCGAGCAGCGGCTCATAGACGGAGGCGAAATCGCCGACCGAGGGCTGGGAGGTGGTCGCGCCTCCCTCGGAAGCGCGCAGCTGGTCGAAGAAGGCGCCATAGTCGCCGATCTCGGTCTCACGCTGCTGCTCGCCGTCGATCGAGACGTAGAGGCTGACCAGCTCGATGCCGCGTTCGGCGCGGAGCTCTGTCGGAAGGTAGGCCGTGCTGTCGCAGACGACGGCGGTTGGTGGGGTCGGGGTCAAGACAGGCGATTCTCGCAGACCTCTCGCTACACTTAATGAAGTGACCGAGACCTCCCAAGAGGCGATTACGCTGACTGGCAAGGCGGCCGAGAAGATCGGCGAGCTGCTCGGCGGTCAGGATGATGCCGAGGATCAGGCGCTGCGCGTCGCCGTCCGCGGCGGCGGTTGCTCCGGTTTCCAGTACGCCCTCGCCTTCGACCGCGCCAAGGAGGACGACCACCTCTTCGAGGTCGATGGCGTCGCCGTCGTCGTCGACAAGGTCAGCATGCAGTTCGTCTTTGGCTCCGAGGTCGACTACGTAGAAGGTCTGCAAGGGGCGGGGTTTCAGGTGAACAACCCGAACGTGGTCGCTGCATGTGGCTGCGGCTCCTCTTTCCAAGTGAAAGAGGACGCAGCCGAGCAAGCCGCCGTCTGAAGCGTCGGCTCGGCTATTCGATCTGCATTGGAGGCGACTGTGCTGGCGCGGCCGGTTGCGGCGCCACCTCAGGCTG
The DNA here is from genome assembly GCA_049796515.1 of Solirubrobacterales bacterium. GTDB lineage: Bacteria > Actinomycetota > Thermoleophilia > Solirubrobacterales > 70-9 > VRUE01. The sequence continues at coordinate 3,489 of JBAREU010000093.1, read as the reverse complement.
CTCGACTCCTAGTGCCTCGGCCAGCTCGCCGGACGCGAACATCTCCTCGACGAGGTCGGCTCCGCCAATCAGCTCGCCGTTGACGTAGAGCTGCGGGAACGTCTGCCAGTCGGAGATCTCGGCGGTCACCTCGCGCAGCGGCTGCAGGATGGGGAGGACGTCGACGGCGCCGTACTCGACATCCATCGTGTCGAGCACGTGCACGACGCGCAGCGAGAAGCCGCAGCGCGGCATCTCCGGCGTCCCTTTCATGAAGAGCAACACCGGGTTGCCGGCGATTAGCTCCTCGACTTTCTCCTTCAGCTGCGGATCGGCCATGGCCACAGACTAGCTACCCGGTCGCCTCGGTCTTGATCGAGAGAGCGTGGATCTGCCCGTCGTCGAAGCGCTCCTTGACCGCCGCCTTGACTAGCCGGTGTTGGTCGATCCGCGAGAGCCCCTCGAACTGCGGTGCCGCCACCGTCGCCCGCAGGTGGTCGCCAGCGCCGGTCTCGTCGACCACCTCGACCGAGGCGCCCGGCAGTGCCGCCGCGATCATCGCCTCGATCTCCGCCAGGTCGGCCACGGAGCCGGGCTAGCCGGAGACCTTCTCGCCCAGCGTCTCGAGCATCTCCTCGACCCGGACGAACTTGACCCGGGGGCGGCCGTGGGGCTCGCCGCGGCCGACCTCGGCCTGGTCGATCGCCTGCCAGTCCTCGAAGCTGACGTAGCGGACGCCGCGCTCGGCGAGGAGATCCTCGACCGCGGAGGGCTCGGGGCTGGGGGGGCTGAGCAGCGTCTGGGACTCGACGTCGGCGAGCAGGTGCTGGACGGTCTCCAGCGCGTCTTTCTTGTTGGTGCCGATCACGCCCGAGGGGCCGCGCTTGATCCAGCCCGCGGTGTAGTGGCCCACCTTGTGGCCGGCGTCGTGGGAGTCGAGCACGCGACCGCCCTCGTTGAGGATCAGGCCGCGCTTCTCGTCGAAGGGGACGCCCTCGATCGGCACTCCGGTGTAGCCGACCGAGCGCAGCACCAGGCCGCACTCGAGCTCCTCGCGCTCGCCGCTGTCCTTGGCCCGCAGGCTGCCGCCTTCCTCGACCAGCTCGTTGCGGCCGATGACGATCGACTCGACCTTGCCGTCGCCCTTGATCTCGACCGGCGAGGCGAGGAAGCGCAGCACGATCCGCTGCTTCTTGCCCTCGGGCTCGCGCTGGGAGAACTCGCGCAGGGTCTCGACGTTGACGCGGGTGGTCTTGTCGGCCTCGTCGGACTCGAGGAACGCGGCGCTGGCCGGGTCGAGCTCGACCTCGGCCGGGTCGACGATCGGGTCGGCGTCCTCCATCTCGCCCAGCTCCTTGATCTCTGGGTTGGTGAAGGCCGCCTGGACCGGGCCGCGCCGGCCCAGCACGACGATCTCGCGGATCTGCTTGCGGTCGAGCTGCTCGATCGCGTGGTCGGCGGTGTCGGTCTGGTGCAGCTCGTGGTCGGTGAGGGCGAGCATCCGCGCCACGTCCATCGCCACGTTGCCGTTGCCGATCACCACCGCCCGTTCGCAGGAAAGGTCGAACTCTTCCTCGCAGTAGTCGGGATGGGCGTTGTACCAGCCGACGAAGGCGGTGGCGGCGTGGCTGCCGGGCAGCTCCTCTCCGGGGATGCCGAGCCGGCGGTCGGTCTCGCAGCCGACCGTGAAGACGATCGCGTGGTAGAGGCGCTCGAGGTCCTCGACCTCGATGTCGTGACCGACCTTGACGTTGCCGAAGAAACGGAAGCCCTCGCGCGCCGCGGTTTTCTCGTAGACGCGGATCACCGACTTGATCTTCGGGTGGTCGGGGGCGACGCCGCCGCGAACGAGGCCGAACGGGGTGGGGAGGCGGTCGAAGAGATCGACCTGGGCGTGCGTATCCGCGTCTTTGAGGATGTGCTCGGCGGCGTAGAAGCCGGAGGGACCGGCGCCGACGATGGCGACGCGGACGGGGTTGTCTGGGGTTCCGATCTGGGTCATTTCCTTGCGTGTCACATATATGTTGCAGCGACGAGCCGGGAAGAATAGGGAACGCAAGCCGCCAGCCGTCTACGCAGCGAGCAGCTGGCCGCTGCACTGGGGGCAGATGCCGTGGTCGAGCAATGGCATCCGCTGTCGGCGGAAGAGCTCCAGCCGCTTCGCCGCCTCCTCGACCTCGACCCACTCGCCCTCGACCAGGAAGCGGTCGCACCAGGCGCACATCGAGAGGAAGTCGCCTTCCTCGCGCGGCGCGTCGGGGTCGAACAGCGGCTGCGGTTCCTCCCACTCCTCCTCGGAGCGCAGCCGGGCGGAGAAGAGGACTACGTGGCCAGAGCTGTGGGCGATGATTCTGATGTCCATCTCGCGGCTGATCTCCGGCCCGTTACAGCGGAATGGCAGCTTGACGCTGCGAACGTCGTCGCGGACCCGCCTCACGAGCATCTTTTGCAGCTTGCGGACGTCGTCCCCGGCGACGAAATCCCACAGCGAGCGCCCGAGGCTGCTGCCTGCCTCCTTCCACCCGTTCTCCTCGGCGAAGCGGTAGAAGCCCTCGTCGAGCCTGATCAGGCGGTCCTGGTCGTCGATCGCGTAGCTGAGCGCCTCAACGGTCACTGCAAGGATGATTATCGGTCATATCCCGGTACAGGTGAAGACTTCAAGCGACTTCAGCTGGTCGCGGGCGCAGCAGCGGCGATGCTCGCCGTGCCGTCAAGTGCGTCGAGGGCCCGCCGCGCCGACATCGCCACGCAGGTGAAGATCGGCGTCTCGCGCTCGGTGTAGGCGCTCGACTCGGTCGGCCGCAGCTCCTGCACGAGGTCAAGGAATTCGCCCGGGTCGTCGCCCTCGAAGGCGACGACGAACTCCTGGTCGTCGAGGCCGAACGAGTAGGAGGTGTTGATCGTGATCTCCGGGTAGCGGCGACCGACCTCGATGTGGCTCTTCATGATTCGCTGTCGCTCCTCCGCCGGCAGCCCGTACCAGCGGCGCTGCTTGACCATCGGGTAGAGGAAGAGGTACTTGCGCTCGGAGACGCAGATCTCGGGCCGCGCCTGCTCCTCGGAGTAGGGGGAGCGTTTGGTCATCGAGAGGAACGAGTAGGGCGTCTCCGCCCACTTCGCCAGGCCGCTCTGGCCGAGGACGACGTGGAAGGTGTGCAGATCCTCCAGGTTGGGGCTCTGGGAGAGGACGACGAGGTCGACGTCGCCACGCGTGCCTATGGTTGAGTAGGCGCGCAGAGAGCGGTCGAGGGCGAAGTCCTCGCAAGCCGCGAGGAACTCCTGCTTGTCGGCCGCGCGCAGCTTGGCGTCGCGGCGGCGCCACTCGGGGTCGATCTTGAAGAAAGTGAACTTGGCGAACGTGCGGTCGGCCATCGCGGTCACGATAGCGCCGGCGGCGCTGGTGACGGCCGTGGTAGGGATCCTGCTGGCGCTGCACGCAGCGGGGGCCGGCTTTCAGGGCGATCCGCTGGCTGTGGTGAGGGACGCCGGCCCCGGCGACCGGCTCTGGGA
>JBAREU010000092.1:0-18474 GCA_049796515.1 Solirubrobacterales bacterium | reverse complement strand
GGCCACGGCACTGGCCCAGGGGGCGACGCGATGATCGCCGCGGTTCGCGGCGAGGTGATGGTGCGCCGCGCCGACCACGTCGTGATCGACGCCGGCGGGGTCGGCTACCGGCTCACCGTCTCCGCCGAGACCCTGAAGGCGGTGCCCGCTGCCGGCCACGAGGCTTTCCTGCACGCCGAGCTGGTCTCGCGCGAGGACTCGCTGGCGCTGTTTGGCTTCGCCTCCGAGGAGGAGCGCGACCTCTTCAGCCAGCTCGTCTCGGTTAGCGGCGTCGGACCGAAAGTTGCGATCGCAGTGCTCTCCGGCGGCCCGGCGCGCGAGCTGCTGCGGGCGATCGCCGCTGGTGACGCGAAACGCTTCCAGGCCGCGCCGGGGATCGGCAAGCGGACGGCGGAGCGGATCATCGTCGAGCTGCGCGAGAAGGTCGCCGGGGCGCTGGAGGAAGAGGTGACCTTGGCGGCGACCGAGGACGGCGATCCGCGTGCCCTCGCCCGCGACGGCCTGGTCAATCTCGGCTATGCCCCGCTGGAGGCGGAGCAGCTGCTCGACGGGGTCGACGGCAGCGACGCCGAGGAGCTGCTGGCGATGGCGCTGCGCAAGGCCGGCGGCGGGAGGAAGGCAGCGTGAACGAGAAGCGCATCCGTACCCCCGGCATCGACGGTGAGGAGGAGCCCGAGGTCCGCATCCACGATGCGCGTGCGGACGTGCCCGACGAAGACCTGGATCGCTCGCTGCGGCCGCCGAGCCTCTCCGACTTCGTCAACCAGGAACAGGTCACCGAGCAATTGGCGATCTTCATCGAGGCGGCGAAGCGCCGCGGGGAGCCGCTCGACCACGTCCTGCTCGCCGGACCGCCGGGCCTCGGCAAGACCTCGCTGGCCCACATCGTCGCCGCCGAGATGGAGGTGCCGCTCGTCCAGACCGCGGGCCCGGCGCTGGAGCGCAAGGCCGACGTCGCCTCCTTTCTTACCGCGCTGGAGCCGGGCAGCGTCTTCTTCGTCGACGAGATCCATCGCCTCGGGCGGGCGGTCGAGGAGACGCTCTACCCGGCGATGGAGGACGGCGAGCTGCCGGTCGTGCTCGGCCAGGGCGCCGGCGCCCGCACCGTAACCCTGCCGCTGCCGCCGTTCACGTTGGTCGGCGCGACGACTCGGGCCGGCCTCTTGACGACGCCGCTGCGCGACCGCTTCGGTGTCTGCCACCGGATGGAGCACTACAGCACCGAGCACCTGGCCGAGATCGTCGAGCGCTCCGCCGGCATCCTCGAAGTGGAGATCGACGCCGAGGGGGCGCGGACGATCGCGTCCCGGTCGCGCGGCACGCCGCGGGTGGCGAACCGGCTGCTGAAGCGGGTGCGCGACTTCGCCGAAGTGCGTGGCACCGGGGACGTCGACGCTGCGATGGCCGCCGCGGGGTTGGAGATGCTCGAGGTCGACGCCGGCGGCTTCGACCGCAGCGATCGCAACCTGCTCGACATCGTGGCGAGAAAGTTCGCCGGCGGCCCGGTCGGTCTCTCGACCCTGGCGGTGGCGATCGGCGAGGAGCAGGACACGATCGAGGACGTGCTCGAGCCCTACCTGCTCCAGCAGGGCATGCTGAAGCGCACTCCGCGCGGCCGCGTGTTGACCGAACGCGCCTACGAGCACCTCGGGATCCCCGGCCCCGAAAGACCGAAAAGCCTCTTCTAAGTAACCTGGCAGGGGATGCCTTTCTTCATCTGCCCCAACTGCGGGAACAGGGAGCTGAGCAGTGATCGGACAGCGGGTTTCAGCTCGCGCCCGAAGGGCTGCTCGAAATGCGGTTTCGGCTTCGTCTTCGAGCTGCTCGACGACTACTACCCGGCCCCCAACGCGGCCTTCTTCGTCTGTGACAAGCAGGCCCGGGTGATCGACGCGGGGCGCGGCAGCTACGAGCTGACCGGCCTCACCGACGAGGACGTGATCGGCCGGCCGGTGCAGGAGGTGCTCGGCCTGCAGTGGCGGCAGCAGGGCGATGGCGGCGAGAGTGCCGACACCAACGGTGACGGCATCACCGATCCGATCGAGACCTCGCTTGAGTGGGGCGTGCGCTCGCTCGGCAAGAAGGTCTCGGTCAACGCCGAGGGCGACCTGCCCGCCGAGGCGGTCGCCGACGTCTTCCCCGCCTACGACGACGACGGCGGCCTGCTGATCGTCCTCACGCCGGAGGGCTGAGCGATGGGTCGCCGCCGCCTCAACGTCTTCGTGCTGCTCTTCGTCCTGGCGCTGATCGCCGTCTCCGGCCTGATCGTCGCCACCAAGCCCACCCGGCTCGGTCTCGACCTCAAGGGCGGCGTCGAACTGATCTACCAGGGCACGCCGACCGGCCAGGTGACGGAGGTCAAGGGGGAAGACATCGAACGCTCGATCGAGATCATTCGCGAGCGGATCGACCAGCTCGGCGTCGCCGAGCCAGAGGTCTCGCGGCTCGGCACCACCGAGATCTCGGTCAGCTTGCCCGACGTGACCAACGCCCAGCGGGCGATCGACCAGGTGGGCACGACCGCGCAGCTCTACTTCTACGACTGGGAACCGAACCTGATCGGCCGCGAGCAGATCATCGGCGGCAACCCGGGACGCGAACCGCCTGCCGAAGTGGTCGAAGAAGCCAACGAAGAATGGAAAAAAGCCGGGCGCAGCACCACCAAACAGGAAAACCAGCAGCTGATCTTCTCTGGCGCCTACGCCACCGCTTACGGAGCGGTCCAACTGGCGGCCGAACAGAAACCCGAACCCGACTGCGCCGAGTGCTCGACCTCGCGGTCGCGCTACTACCTCTTCTCGAAAGACCCCACGCACAAACTGATCGCCGGTCCCGAGTTCGCCGAAAAGGACCTCTACATCAGCGCGACCGGCGAAAAGCGCAAACAGAAAGGGGAGGTGCTGAAGGTCCCGCCGGGGACGATCGTCGTCTCCGAACTTCCCTCCGACCAGAGCGGCAAAGTGATCGAGGACGCCGAGCCCGGCTGGTATGCGCTGAAAGACCAGCCGGCGCTCTCGGGCAGCGACATCACCAACCCGAAGCAGGAATTCGGCGAATTCAACGAACCGAGCGTCAACTTCGGCTTCACCGACGATGGCCGCGAGGCGTTCCAGCAGGTGACGCGGCAGATCGCCCAGCGGGGGCAGGCACGGGCAATCGGGCCGGCCTCCGGCGAACAGGCCGCACAGCTCTCCGGTCGCTTCGCCGTCGTGCTCGACAACGAGGTCAAGACGCGACCGATCATCGACTTCTCGAAAAACCCCGACGGCATCGACGGTCGCACCGGCGCCGAAATCTCGGGGGGCTTCACCAACATCACCGAAGCGCAAGACCTGGCGACCTTCCTGCAGATCGGTGCCCTGCCGATCAACCTGAAGCTGATCAGCCAGACCCAGGTCTCGGCGACGCTGGGCGAACAGGCGCTGGACCAGGGCCTCAAAGCGGGCCTGATCGGCCTCGCTCTGGTGATCCTCTTCCTGATCCTCTACTACCGCGGGCTCGGGGTGGTGGCGACGCTCGGCCTCGCTGTCTACGCGGTCGTCTTCTTCGCCCTGATCAAGCTGATCCCGATCACGATGACGCTGCCGGGGATCGCCGGCCTGATCCTGACGATCGGCGTCGCCGCGGACTCCAACATCATCATCTTCGAGCGGATCAAAGAGGAGGTACGCGCGGGGCGCGGCCTCTCGGCATCGATTGCGGTCGGGTACCGCAAAGGGATCGCGACGATCATTGACGCAAACGTCATCACCCTGTTGACGGCGTTCATCCTCTTCGTCCTCGCCACCGCCGGGGTCAAAGGCTTCGCCTTCGTCCTCGGCGTCGGCACGATCGTTTCCCTGTTCACCGCGGTCGTCTTCACCCAGGCGCTGCTCGGCGTCTTCGGTCGAGGCCGCCTGCTCAGCTCCGCGCGCTTCATGGGGGCGGGGGAGCAGCGGGTCAGGTGGCGTTTCGACTTCATCGGCGCGAGCCGCTGGTTCTTCTCGATCTCCGGCGCGATCCTGGTCGTCGGCGCTCTGGCGCTGGCAGTCAACCAGCTCAATCTCGGCATCGACTTCGAGTCGGGAACGCGGCTCAACTTCGCCCCCGAGCAGAGCATCTCGACCGAGCAGGTGCGCGACGTTCTGGAGGAAGAGGGCCTCGGCGACGCCGAGATCCAGGAAACCGACAACCCACAGTTTGGCAACGGCTTCCAGGTGCAGACCGAGGAGCTGCAGCCCGGCGGCGTATCGGCGGCGCAGGGGGCGCTCGTGTCGCAGTTCGGGATCCAGCCCGGCAGCTTCGAAAGCACCAGCGTCGGCCCGACCTTCGGCGAACAGGTCGCGCGCAGCGCGGTCCTCGCGATCATCTTCTCGCTGCTGCTGATCTCCGCCTACGTCGCCTTCCGCTTCGAAGCCAAGTACGCGGTGCCGGTGTTGATCGCGGTCGCTCACGACATCCTGATCACCGCCGGCGTCTACTCGCTGCTGGGCAAAGAAGTCAGCAGCGGCACGGTCGCCGCCTTCCTCACCATCCTCGGTTACTCGCTGTATGACACCGTGATCGTCTTCGACCGGATCCGCGAGAACGTGCCGCGGATGCCGCGCGCCGCCTTCTCGCAGATCGTCAACCGCTCGATGAGCGAGGTCCTGACCCGGTCGCTGATCACCGGCCTTTCCTCGGTCTTCCTCGTCACCGTGCTGCTGATCTTCGGTGGCACCACGCTGCAGGACTTCGCCTTCGCGATGATGGTCGGCATCTTCTCCGGTACCTACTCCTCGATCTTCATTGCCTCGCCGGTGCTCACCGCCTGGAAAGAGCGCGAGCCGAGCTTCGCCCGACGGCGCGAGAAGATCGCCGAGATCGACGGCAGCGTTCCCGCCTTCGCCGACGAAATCGCCCTGGCCAAGTTGGGCGAGGACACCGAGACCGACGCCGAGATCGAGGAGGAGCTGGCCCCTGTTGCGGTTGCCGAGCGACCCACGGGCAACGGAGGCGATCCGGCATCCGAGGACGAGCCGCAGGCGGCGGCCACCGACCCCGCCTCAGTCGAGCGGCGCGAGCGCAACGCCCGTCGCCGCGAACGCCGCAAACAGCGCCGCAAGCACGGGAGGAATCGTTAGATGGCCCTGATCGTCTGGTTCACGATGGGGCTTGCCCTCTGGCACTTCACGGTTTTCCTGCCCGATCGCTTCTGGCAGGGGATCGTCGGCGCCCTGCTCGGGGCGACGATCGGCGCTGTCGTCTTCGGTGGCCTGGTCGCTGCCGTTACCGGGCAGGGTCTTGGCGACACGGATGTCGGCACGGCGCTAATCGCGATACCCGGCACGGCTATCGGCCTCGCGGTGATCTGGGCGCTCGGCGTTCGCTCGGAACAAGCGGCCTGAATCGCGTCAAAATCCGTCCCGGGCGCTGCCTAGCCTGGCTGCGTGGCGGAGACCATCCACGCATATAAGGCTGAGCCGTACGACTACGCGGAGGTGCGTGCGCTCAGCGAGGCGCTGGGCTTGAGCGAGCCGGTCGCGATCACGCTGGTGCGGCGGGGGTATCGGACCGCCGAGGCGGCGCGGGCATTCCTAGAAGCTGACGAGTCACATCCGCCTGGCGCTTTCAAGTCGATGGCGACGGTGGTCGAGATCGTCACCGCCGCAATCGGCGACGGGAAGCGGATCACTGTCCATGGAGACTTCGACGTCGACGGGGTCTGTGCGACGACGATCCTGGTTGGGACGCTGCGCGAGCTGGGCGCTGAGTGCGACTGGCTGATCCCGGACCGGATCGCCGACGGGTACGGCCTTAGCGCCGAGAACATCGAGCGCCTCTCCTCCCGTGGCACCGAGCTGTTGATCACCGTCGACTGCGGCATCACAGCGGTCGCGGAGGTGGCGTTGGCCCGCTCTCTCGGGATGGGGGTCGTCGTCACCGATCACCACCAGCCTGGTGAGACCCTGCCCGATTGCCCGATCCTGCATCCGGCCGTGGATGGCTATCCGTTTGAGGGTCTCTGCGGGACGGCGGTTGCCTGGAAGTTGGCATGTGCGTTGCGGGGGGAGTCGGGGGCAGGGTCCGCCGGCTCGCGTTCGCGAGGAGTTCCGTCGGACCCTGCCCCCGACTCCCTTGCCGACAGCGACCTCGACCTCGTTGCTCTCGCCACGGTTGCCGATGTGGTGCCGCTCGTGGGGGAGAACCGCAGCCTGGTAAAGAGGGGCTTGGCTGAGCTGCGGCGGGCCCGGCGGCCCGGGATCCGCGCGCTGCTTGAGGCCGCGAAATGCGAGCCGACGCAGGTTGACGAGGGGGATCTGGGATTTCGCTTAGCGCCGCGGATCAACGCTGCCGGACGGCTCTACCGAGCGGACGCTGGAGTAGAGCTTTTCCTTACAGAAGACGAGGAGCGGGCTGCTGAGATAGCGGTGGAGCTGAATCGGGCTAATGGTGAGCGGCGGGCTACGGAGCGGAAGGTCGATGCGGCTGCCGAGGCGGCGCGGCGGGAGCTTTCGGGTGAGCTGCGCGAAGCGCCCGGACTCGTTCTCGCCGGAGAGGGCTGGCATCCGGGGGTGGTTGGGATCGTTGCCTCGCGGCTCGCGGAGCGGCACCACCGGCCGGCAGTGGTGATTTCGCTCGATGGCGAAGGGTCGGGGCGCGGGTCGGGGCGCAGCATTCCCGGCTTCGACCTGTTGGCCGCCCTAGAGGCCTGTGCTGAGCACCTGAAGAGCTTCGGAGGACATCGAGCTGCGGCTGGGCTGGAGCTTCGCGCCGAGAACCTCGATGCGTTCCGTGCCGCCTTTGCCGCCCACGCCACTTCGGTGCTCGGTTCCGAGGACCTGCGTCGCACCGAGCGGGTCGATGCGATGGTTGGCGGTGCGGCTCTCGGGCTGGAGCTCGCTGAGGAGCTGCAGAAGCTGGCCCCGTTTGGGATGGGCAATCCCGGTGTGCGCCTGTTCGTGCCATCTGCACGCGTGCGCGACGTGCGGACGATGGGCGAAGGGAAGCACGCCCGCTTCAGCCTCCACAGCGGCGCTCACCGGGCACTCGGCGTCGCCTTCGGTCGCGCGAGCCTGGGGGTCGGGGAGGACGATCCGGTCGACGCCGCGGTGCGGCTTGAGGTCAACCGATGGAATGGCTCGGTCGAGCCGCGGGTGGTGTTGCGCGAGCTCTACCCGGTAACCGCACATGCCTGCAGCTGCCCCGACGGCGAGTGGTGGCAGCGGTTTGAGCAGGAGCTGCGCCTGCCGCTCGAGGTACCGGCCGAGGATGTCGAGGACACTTGCGGTGGCGATCGCGAGGCGGTTCGTGGCAGGTGCTCCGCCGCCGCGCTCCTCGCCGAGCTCGTCTCCAGCGGCGCGGAGGTGCTGGCGATATGCGCCGACGCCTCGCGGCGCGCCGGTCTGGCCGACCTGGCGCGCTTCGCCGGTCAGGAGGATCCGCCAGTGACCTGCGCGCGCTGCGGGGGGATCACGGTCGATGCCCTCAGCAAGCCGGCGCTGACCGACTACGCGGCGCTGGCGAAGGCGCCGAGCGTTGTCGGAGAGTTTGCCCACGTCGTCTTGGTCGACCCGCCCGCCTCGGCTGAGCAGGAGCGCCTCGCCAGCCGTGCCCTGGACGGCTGGAGCGGGGGAGAGCGTCACCCGGGCTATCTCCACCTCGCCTGGGACGAGGCGGGGGTCGCCGCGGCACTCGCTGCCCTGGAGGAGCAGATGGCCAGGCGGCCGGCGCTGATCGGCGTGTTCCGCGAGCTGCGAGATGTCGGCGACGCAAGCGGCGAGGAGCTTCAGATTGCGCTGCGCGGTGCTGACGCCAGCCCACGGAGCCCCGAGGCCGCCGCGCGCTGCTTCCGGGTCCTCGCCGAGCTCGGCCTCGTGCACGGCTCCCCCGAAGGAGGTGACGGCACGGTCGGGGTCGTATCCTCAGAAGGCATTGACTTAGAGAACTCCGAGGCATTCCTTGCCTACGGCGCTCGCCACCAGGAGGGCCAGCGATACCTCGAACGACGCAACAAGCCCTAGAGCAGCGCGAGCTCCTCGCCGACCTCTTCGCCGTGGTCGAGGAGTTTGACTCGGCCGACATTGATCGGGCGGCTCTGACCCGCGCATTCGACTTCGCCTGCGACCGCCACGCCGACCAGCTGCGCCGCTCTGGCGACGAGTTCATCACCCACCCGGTAGGCGTCGCCCAGATCTGCGCCGGGATGCGGCTCGACACCGAGACCCTCTGCGCGGCGCTGCTGCACGACACGGTCGAGGACACCAGCGCCAGTCTGGACGACGTTCGAGCTGAGTTCGGCGAGGAGATCGCCCAGCTGGTTGACGGGGTGACCAAGCTGACCGGGATGACCTTCGAGAGCCGCGACGAGCGGCAGGCGGAGAACTACCGCAAGATGATGGTGGCGATGGCCACTGACGTCAGGGTGATCCTGATCAAGCTGGCCGACCGCCTGCACAACATGCGCACGCTGGGGGCGCTGCCGAAGCAGAAGCAGACGGCGAAGTCGCGCGAGACGCTGGAGATCTACGCGCCATTGGCCCACCGGCTGGGGATCCACGCGATCAAATGGGAGCTGGAGGACCTCGCCTTCGCCACCCTGCACCCGCGCAAGTACAAGGAGATCAAACAGCTCGTCGCCCAGCAGCGCGACGAGCGCGAGGTCTACGTCAACCAGGCCGGTGAGTTCCTCGGCGAGGAGCTGGGGGCGGTTGGGATCGAGGCCGAGATCTCCGGCCGCGCTAAGCACTTCTACTCGATCTACACGAAGATGACCAAGAAGGGGCGCGAGTTCAACGAGATCTTCGACCTCACCGCGATGCGGGTGATCGTCGGCTCGGTCAAGGACTGCTACGGAGCGATCGGCGTCATCCACTCGCTCTGGAAGCCGCTGCCGGGACGCTTCAAGGACTTCGTCGCGATGCCGAAGGCCAACATGTACCAGGCGCTGCACACGACGGTGATTGGGCCGGAAGGAAAGCCGCTGGAGATCCAGATCCGCACCGCCGAGATGCACAACCTGGCCGAGTACGGGATCGCCGCCCACGTCGCCTACAAAGAGGGCGGCGGCGGCGACCCGCAGCGCGAGAAGATGACCTGGCTGCGGCAGCTGGTCGAGGCCGAGGGCGAGCAGGACCCGACCGAGTTCCTCGAGTCGCTCAAGGTGGACCTGTTCGAGGACGAGGTCTTCGTCTTCACCCCGAAGGGCGAGGTGAAGAACCTCTCGGCCGGCTCGACCCCGCTCGACTTCGCCTACGCGGTCCACACCGACGTCGGCCACCGCTGCGTCGGCGCCAAGGTCAACGGCTCGATCGTGCCGTTGCACTACCAGCTGCGCTCGGGCGACATCGTCGAGGTGCTGACCGCGAAGCAGAAGCGCGGCCCCTCGCGCGACTGGCTGAAACTGGTGCGGACCAGCCGAGCCCGCAACAAGATCCGCGCCTTCTTCAAACAGGAACGGCGCGAGGACGCCGAGAAGAAGGGCCGCGACGCGCTCGAGGAGGCGCTGCGCAAGCGCGGCCTGCCGATGCAGAAGCTGGCGATGTCGCCGCTGCTTGCCCAGGTGATCCGCGAGATGGGCTTCCCCAAGGCAACCGAGTTCTACATCGCCCTCGGTCAGGGCAAGGTCGCGACCAAGGCGGTCGCCAACAAGCTGATGCAGCGGCTGAAAGAGGGCGAGGCGGTCGAGGAGCGCGAGCCGCTCGCTTTTGAAGGGGCGCGCGAGGACAAGGCGCGACGGACCAAGGACGCCTCCAACTACGGCATCCGGGTCAAGGGCGCGGACAACATCGCCGTGCGGCTTGCCAAGTGCTGCCGGCCGGTACCCGGGGACACGATCGCCGGCTACGTCTCGTTGGGGCGGGGGATCACCATCCATCGAGCCGATTGCAAGAACGTCAAGGCGCTGATGAAGTCGCCGGAACGCTTCGTCGAGGTCGCCTGGGAGGGCGAGAACGAGTCCACCTACCGGGTCGAGTTGCAGATCGATGCCTACGATCGCACTCGCCTGCTGGAGGACCTCTCGCGCACCTTCTCCGAGGCCGGGATCAACATCCTTGGCGCCAGTTGCATGACCAAGCACCCGATGGTGAAGAACCGCTTTGTGATCGAGGTCGGCGACACCGAGCAGCTCAAGCAGTGCATCTCCCGCCTGCGCAACGTCGACTCGGTCTTCGACGCGTACCGCATCACGCCGACGAGTTAGACCCCGCCGCGGTCAACTCGGCGTAATTGGGATAAAACAGCCCCCTTTTTACCCGAATTGTGGTGGAGCTCTACGGAGATCAGTTGCCGGGGTCGCTGCGATCCCTGGCGAGCCAGACCAGGGTGACGTCGATTCGCGCCTATACGAAAGCCGATGGCGGCAATCTCAAGCGCGAGGACAACGTGATCGGCGAGCGCGACCGGGGTGGAGTGCTGAGACGGGTCATCTTCGAGCCGCCTGCGTGGCAGCAGACCGAGGGTCTGATCCAGGGACTCTTCGGTGGGTACCGGGAAGACGTCGAAGCGCCCGTCGCCCATCCTCTCGTCGTTCTTGCTGCGTTCGTGCTCGACCTACTTGCAATCCATCCCTTCGAGGATGGAAACGGCAGGGTCGCCAGGTTGTTGACCACGCATGAGCTGCTGCGGCTCGGTTACGGAGTCGCGCGCTATGCCAGCATCGAGCAGCGCATCCTCGAGAGCAGGGACGCTTACTACGACGCCCTCGAAGCCTCCCAGGAGGGCTGGCACGAGGGTGAGCATCGGATCTGGCCCTGGACCGAATACCTGATCGCGGTGCTCGCCGACTGCTACGCGGATTTCGAGGGCCGTGTCATCGATGCGCGCGGCTCCGCCTCGATGACGAAGGCCGAGCGCGTTCGCCACTGGGTGGTCACGTCCGCTCCGCCGGAGTTTTCGCTGGCCGATGTTCGCCGGGCGGTCCCTGGGGTCAGTGACCCCACGATCAGGTTGGCTCTGCGGCTGCTTCGAGACGAAGGTGATCTGGAGTCCGAAGGGTCAGGTCGCTCCGCTGTCTGGCGGCGATCGCAGCGCTGATCAAGCGACAATCGTCAGCGCGCCGGGCGAGACGCTCAGGTCCATGTGCGTGCGCTCGCCGATGTAGTCGCCGTCGACCTGGACCGGAAAGGGACGAACGATGCCGTCCCTGGTCTCCGAGGCAGAGGCGATGCTCGCCGCGGTGACGCCTTCGAAGTGCTCGATCTGACGATGGCGCGCGCCGGCTCTCGTCTCGCTGAACAGGCGAGGAATCAGGGTTGGCATGTCGCGCTGGGCAGCGCGCTTGAGCACCCCCAGGGAGAGGCTGCCGTCGTCGATCTCGACCCCTTCGCAGACGCGGATTGGGCGGCTGGCGAAGTAGGTGAAGGGGTCGGAGTTCTGCGCCAGCGCGGTGACGCCCTCGGTCGTCTCGCCGTCGATCTCGACCCGCAGCCTCACCGGTTTGACCATGTACTCGCGGTAGAAGGCCGAGATCGTGGCCCAGGTGTAGTAATAGGGACCGGCGCGGGACTTGAGGCGAGGGTGGGCGTCGACCCGTTTGACCACGGTGGCGTCGATGCCGACCCCGCAGGAGAAGACGAAGTGGCGCCCGTCGGCCCGTCCGAGGTCGATTTTGCGCGGCGCCCACTCGTCCACCAATGCCAGCAGATGCTCGGTCGCGTCAACGACGTCGTTGGGGATGCCGAGGGTGCGGCATACGACGTTGGTCGAGCCCCCCGGTAGGACCGAGACCGGCACGTCGGTGCCGACGAGGCCGTTGGCGACCTCGTTCAGGGTGCCGTCGCCGCCGAAGGCGACGACGACGTCATAGCCGTGGTCACGCACCTCGCGGCCGATCTCGGTGGCGTGGTTCTGCGCCTCGGTGGCGACCGTCTCGACCTCATAGCGCCCCTGTAGCGCGTATACGACGAGGTTCTTCAGCCTGTCGGAGACCGTCGTCGCGTAGGGGTTGACGATCAGCAGCATGTGTTTCTTGCCGCTGCGCCTACGCGGTCGCCTCATAGCGGATCACCTCCCCGTCCTCGACTTCGCACACCCGGCCCTCGTTGACCAGCAGGTCGGCATGGCCGATCACCTCGGAGAGGGTGAGGAAGGCCTGGGTGACGGCGACGTTGCCCCAGATCGCCTGGGCGATCTCATAACCGGTGCGCGGCTGTTCGGTGATCAGCCGGAAGATTTTCTCCTTGCGCCGCTCGTGCTTGGCGATGCGCTCGTCGATCAGGGCGACGTGCTCGACGATTGGCTCGCCGTGGCCGGAGAGGACGATCTCCGCCGGCAGCTCGCGGGTCTTGCGCATCGACTCGATGTAGGTGACGAGCGCCTGGGTGCGCTGCGAGGAGCCGTCGAGCGGCCGGGTGATCAGCGGGTTGGAGGAGATGTGGGCGATCAGGTGGTCGGCGGCGATCAGGATGCGGCGATCCTCGTCCCAGAAGACGGTGTCGGAGGGGCTGTGGCCGGGTCGGTGCAGGGTCTGGAGGGTGCGGTCGCGGAAGGCGATTTCCTCCCCGTCGGCGAGCGGCCGCGTCACCTCGGCCTTTGAGCCCCAGCCGCGGAAGCTGCGCGAGACGCTCTGTAGAGCGAAGGCGACCTCCTGCGGGATGCCGTTGCGCAGCATCAGCTCGACCGCGAACTCGTCCTCGGCTTCGGCGTCCTCGCTGAAGTTGGCGAGGCGCTCGGCGGCGAGACCGAGGGCGGCGACCTCGGCGCCTGAGTGCTCGGCGACGATCTCGACCAGGCCGAGGTGGTCGATGTGCTGATGGGTGAGGATGACGAGCTCGAGGTCGTCGATCGAGTGCCCGCGCTCGCCCAGCTGGCCCTGCAGCTCGTCGAGCGCCTTGCCCGAGTTGGGGCCGGTGTCGATCAGGGTCAGCGGCTCGTCCTCGAGCAGGTAGCAGTTGACCCGTCCGACCGCGAACGGCGTGGGGATACGGAGGCGGTGGATGCCGGCCAGCGCGGCCTGCTCCAGCGCCCGCTCCGGGGTCAGGCTCACGCGCGGATCAAGCCGAGGACCTCGTCCCGTTTCGCTTCCATGTCCTCGCGCGAGACCAGTGACTCGAGGTTGAGGCGGAGCAGCGGCTCGGTGTTGGAGGGGCGCACGTTGAAGTGCCAGTCCGGGTAGTCGACCGAGATCCCGTCGAGGGTGGTCTGCTCACCGTCGGAGTAGCGGGCCGCGATCTCTTCCATTTTTGCCTCCGGATCGGCGACCTCGGAGTTGATCTCGCCGGAGATGAAGTAGCGCGAGCGGAACTCCGCCATCAGCTCGGCCAGGGAGCGGCCGTCTTTGGAGAGCAGCTCGAGCATCAGCAGGGCGGGGATCGTGCCCGAGTCAGCGCACCAGAAGTCGCGGAAGTAGTAGTGGCCCGAGACCTCGCCGCCGAAGACGGCGTTCTCCTCGCGCATCCGTTCCTTGAAGAAGGCGTGGCCGACCCGGGAGAGGTCGGAGCGGCCGCCCTCGGCCGCCACCAGATCCGGCACGGCTCGGCTCGAGCGCGGGTCGTAGAGGATCGTCGTGCCGGACTCTTTGGCGAGCGCGGCGCGCGCGAGCAGGGCACAGATGAAGTCGCCATCGCAGAACTCGCCGCTGGCGTCGATGAAGAAGCAGCGGTCGGCGTCGCCATCCCAGGCGATGCCGAGATCGGCGCCGGCGCTGCGCACCCGCTCCATGATCAGCGCCCGGTTCTCCGGCAGCAGCGGGTTCGGCTCGTGGTCGGGGAACTCGCCGTCAGGCTCGAAGTACATCTCCTCGAGCTCGAGGCCGAGCCCGCGCAGGATCGGGCCGACCATCGGCCCGGCCATGCCGTTGCCACCGTCAACGACGACCTTGAACGGTTGCACGGCCTGAGGATCGATGAACGACAGCGTGTGCCGCTGGTACTCCTCCCAGATGTCGACCTCCTCAGTGGAGCCGCCGCCGGGGGCGGGTCCGAGCCCGGCCTCGATCTCGCGCCGCACGTCGCCGATCCCGGCGTCGCCGGAGAGCGCCAGCGCGCCCTCGCGGACCAGCTTGACGCCGGTGTAGGCCTTCGGATTGTGGGAGGCGGTGACCATCGCGCCGCCGTCGAGCTCGCGCGAGCCGACCAGGTGGTAGAGCATCTCGGTGGCGACCATGCCGGCGTCGAGCACCGTCACTCCCTCGGCGATCAGCCCTTCGCGCAGGTTGGTCGCCATTGCCGGCGCGGTCAGCCGCATGTCGCGGCCGAGGCCGACGCGCAGCTCGCCCGGCTGCTTGCCGCGCAGGCGCGCGAGCACACGGGCGAAGGCCCGCCCGATCGCGAGCGCGGTCGTCTCGTCCATCTCGGAGCCGTGCAGGCCGCGGATGTCGTAGGCCTTGAAGATCCCCGCTGGGGACAGGATTCCTCCCTCGCTCAAAACGCTCCTTTCAGCGCCTCGTAGCTCTGCTCTAGCGTCTGTGGCATCACCTTGGTGTCGGCGATCACCGGCATGAAGTTCGTGTCGCCGCCCCAGCGCGGCACGACGTGGAGATGGATGTGGTGCTCGACCCCGGCGCCGGCGACGCGACCCTGGTTGAAGCCGACGTTGTAGCCATGAGGGTCATAGACCTCCTCCAGCCGGTCCATCGCCCCCTGCGCCAGCGACATCATCTCGGCGACCGTCTCCGCTGACAGATCCTGGAGACGCCCGATGTGCTCGTAGGGCGCCACCATCAGGTGACCGTTGGTGTAGGGGAAGAGGTTGAGGATTACGAAGCAGCGCCCGCCACGGTGAACGATCAGGTTCGCCTCGTCATCCTCCGCCGCCGGCTTGGCGCAGAAGATGCACTCCTCCTCGTTGTCCTTGGACGCGTCCTTCACGTAGGCGAGGCGCCAAGGCGCCCAGATCCGAAAGTTGGCCACTCACGGCAGGCTATAAGCCGGCGCTTCGTCAGAGCCAGCCGCGATTGCGGAAGTAACCGACCATGCCGAGCAACATCACAACCATCGCGCCCAGCAGGATCCAAAAAGCCGTGGTGTCGCCCTCGCCCGGAACGTGGACGTTGGCTCCCCAGATGCTGGCGATCAGGGTCAGCGGCAGGACGATGACGCTGATCGAGGTGAGCACGCGGAGGATGTCGTTGACACGGTGGGAGATCACCGACTCGTTGGTCTCGGCGAGCGCCTCGACCACCTCCTTGTAGTTCTCGAGCATGTCCCAGATCCGCTCGTGGGCGTCGACGATGTCGTCGAAGTAGATCTCGAGGTCGAGGTCGGTCGCCAGGTAGCGCTGCTTGACCTTCTCCAGGTCGCGCAGCACCGGCCGCTGTGGCCGGATCACCTTTCGGAAGTTAATGATCTCCTGCTTGACGTTGGAGATGTCGCGCACGACCTCCTCCGAGCGACCCTCGAAGATGTCGTCCTCGAGCGCGTCGAGCTTGTTGCCGATCTTGCGCAGCATCGGGAAGCAGTAGTCGAAGCTGTCGTCGACGAGGCGGTAGAGCAGGTAGCCGGAGCCACGCGAGAAGAGCTGCTCGCGCAACTCCTCTTTGGCCCGGCAGCGCTCGAACAGGTACTCAACCGGCTGCAGCGGCTGGTTGGGGATCGTCACCACGTAGCCCGGCCCGACGAAGAGGTCGAGCTCGCCGGTGCCAAGGCGGCCGGCCGCCGGGTCGAAGACCGGGAAGTGGAGGACGATGAAGAGGTACTCGTCGTAGACGTCGATCTTCGGTCGCTGGTTGCGCGAGAGGACGTCCTCGAGGTCGAGTGCGTGGAAGTCAAAGTTCTCCTCCAACCAGGCACGCTCGAGTGCGCCTGGGCGCTCGATGTTGACCCAGCGCAGGCCAGAGGAGTCGATCTGCTCGACGTCGGCGGTCTGTGGCTCAGGCGCCGCCGCAGCAGCCGCGAGCACGTCGCGCCTGCCAGCCCGTCGTAGCCGTGGTTTCGGAAGGTTCGGCATCGTTCGGGCTCTTCGTCTCGTCGGGCATGGCTGGAACAGGTTAGACGTGCTTGCGGAATAGCGTGGGCAAATGGTTGCCGCGCGTCAACCATTCCGGTATCGTCAACTCCACATAAGCGCCACATCTAGAGGGGTGGAGGGACTGGCCCGCAGAAGCCCCGGCAACCGCCCCGGACCATAGGTCCGGGAGAGGTGCCAAGTCCAGCAGGTCGTTGAGGACCTGACAGATGTGGGGAAGGCGTCCGATCGGACCTCTGCCCCACAGGCGGAGGTTTTTTTCTAGGCAAGGAAAGAGGAAGATCGGATGTCAGTTGAGAGCTTGAAGTGCAAGGAGTGCGGGGCCACCTACGAACTAGGCGCCAGCTACGCATGCGAAAGCTGCTTTGGCCCGCTGGAAGTTGCTTACGACTACTCCGGCCTCGACGCTGCCGAGATAAAGCGGCGCATCCAGGCCGGCTCGCAGGGAATCTGGCGCTATGCCGACTTCCTGCCCTTCACCGGGCGTCCCGGCGATCCCCTCGAGCCGGGCTTCACGCCGTTGCTGCGCGCCGACCGGCTGGCCGAGCGGCTCGGTCTCGACGCCGAGGTCTGGATCAAGAACGACGCCGCCAACCCGACCCACTCCTTCAAGGACCGCGTGGTCGCCGTGGCGGTGGCGAAGGCGCGCGAGCTTGGCTTCGAGACGGTGGCCTGTGCCTCGACCGGCAACCTCGCCAACGCCGTCGCCGCCCACGCCGCTGCCGCCGGCCTCGAGTCCTACGTCCTCGTCCCCGCCAACCTCGAGGAGCAGAAGCTGCTCGCCACCGCCGTCTACGGCACCAACCTGGTCGGCGTGCGCGGCAACTACGACGCTGTCAACCGGCTCTGCACGCAGCTCGCCGAAACGCGGCCGTGGGCCTTCGTCAACGTCAACCTGCGGCCTTACTACGCCGAGGGCTCGAAGACGCTCGCCTACGAGACGGCGGAGCAGCTCGGCTGGGAGCTGCCCGATCGCGTCGTCTGCCCGATCGCCTCTGGTTCGCTCTTCACCAAGGTCGGCCGGGGCTTCCAGGAGTGGCTCGACCTTGGCCTGGTCGAGGGAGAGCAGCCGGTCTTCAACGGCGCTCAGGCGCTCGGCTGCAGCCCCGTTGCCACCGCCTTCGCCGAGGGCTGGGAGGTCTGCAAGCCGCAGAAGCCCGAGACGATCGCCAAGAGCCTGGCGATCGGCGATCCGGCGGACGGCCCCTACGCGCTCGAGCAGGCGCGCGCCACCGGCGGCGCAATCGACTCGGTCAACGACGAGGAGATCCGTGCCGGCATCCGCCTGCTGGCGGAGACGACCGGGATCTTCACCGAGACCGCTGGCGGGGTGACGATCGGCGTGCTGGCCAAGCTTGCCGAGCGCGGCGACATCGGCACGGGCGAGCGCGTCGTCGTCTACATCACCGGTGAGGGGCTGAAGACGCTCGACGCGACTCGCGATAGCTTCCACATGCACGAGATCGATCCCGATCTCGACAGCTTCGAGTCCGAGTTCGAACAGCACCAGGAGGTAGCAGCCTAGTGGCCATGTCCGTCACCGTGAAGATCCCGACCCAGCTGCGCGCCGCGACCGGGGGAGAGGCCGAGGTCGAGGTGGCCGGCTCGACCGTGGGTGAGGTGCTCGACGCGGTCTTCGACACTTACGGCGACCTGCGCGAGCGGATCACCCAGGACGGCGACCTGCGCCGCTTCGTCAACGTCTACGTCAGCGGCGAGGACATTCGCTTTCAGCAGGGTCTGGAGACGACGATCAGCGAGGGCGACGAGGTCACCATATTGCCCGCAGTCGCGGGTGGCTAAACCGCCGGTCGTCATCCTCTGCGGCGGCCGTGGCACGCGGCTGCGGGAGCGGACCGAGTCGGTGCCGAAGGCGCTGGTCGAGATCGGCGGCCGGCCGATCCTCTGGCACGTGATCGGCATCTATGCGGCGCAGGGGTTCGAGCGGTTCGTGCTTGCCACCGGCTATCTCGGTGAGGCAGTAAAGGAGTTCGTGGCCGAAGAGGTCTGGCCGGGCGGGATCGAGGTCGAGTGCGTCGACACCGGCCTCGACACGCCGACCGGCGGGCGGATCGCCCACCTCCGCGAGCGCCTCGGCACGGAGTCCTTCTGCGCCACCTACGCCGACGGCGTTGCCGACATCGACCTCGGCGCGCTACTTGCCTTCCATCGCGAGCACGGCCGGCTGGCGACGATGACGGTCGTGCGGCCGCACCTGCAGTGGGGTGTCGCCGAACTCGGTTCCGACGGTCAGGTCGAAGGCTTCGCCGAGAAGCCCCGCAGCGAGCACTGGATCAACGGCGGCTTTCTCTGCTTCGAGCCGGGGGCACTCGACTATCTGGACGAGAAGAGCGTTCTGGAGCGCGAGCCCTTGACCCGCCTCGCAGCCGAGGGCCAACTTCGCGCCTACCGGCACGATGGTTTCTGGGACTGCATGGACACCTACAAGGACGCTGTCGTGCTCAACGACCTCTGGACTGCTGGCGAGGCGCCCTGGCAGGTGCTGGCTGGGGTGCCCCGGTGACCAGATCCCTCGTCAGCGGAGCCCATGGCTTCGTCGGCTCGCACCTCGCCGCAGCGCTGCTGGAGCGCGGCGACGAGGTGCGGGTG
>JBAREU010000091.1:0-2996 GCA_049796515.1 Solirubrobacterales bacterium | reverse complement strand
GCTCGGCGGCGGGCGGGCCAAGGCGGACCGCCCGCAGCGAGAGCGAGACGGCCGGAGCCGGCAGCTCCTCCAACCGCGGTAGGAGCAGAGCGCGCAGGGCTCGTGCCGACGCGGTTGGTCGGCCGATACCCTGCGCGACGCTCCAGCTGCCGCCGTCACCAAGCGAGGCGCCGAGGCGAATCCCCAGCAACGTCCGCCCCTTGCGCCTCGGTGCGGCGAGCAGTCGATCGACCAGCAGCTCCAGCGCTCGCTCCAACTGGCTGCCGGCAGTTCCCTCCGGGAGCTCGATCTCCTCGACCAGCTCCTCCCACGAGCCGTGAACGCTGCAGAGGAGCAGCTCGTCCTCGCCCCGGGCGAGGCGCAGCGCCCGCAACCCGGGTGGGCCGAAGCGATCGGCGACATGGCCGGGTTGGAGCTTCGCCAGCTCCCCCAGCGTGCCGATTCCCAACCGCGAGAGCGCCTCGACCAGGTTGCCTGTCTCGCGCTCGGGAAGTCCCAGCCGACCCGACAAAGCCGAAACCGGGAGTTCGGAGAGAAAGGTCGTCATGCGAACGTATGTTCGTATAGAAGGCCGGCGAAATCTACCTACGAAAGGTTTCTTTTTCCCCCTGCCGGCCTCTCAGACCAAGTACCGAAGCGTTTCCTCTGAAACAGTTGCATTAATCGTGGCGCTGTGAGAGGGTCATCGCCGATGCTGGCTCACATCGCGGGAGCACCTATCGAGGAGACGGCCCTAAGCCTGTTGCCGATGGCATTTGCCGCAATCGGCCTGGTGAGCATCCGCCTGCGCAGGCTCGGGAGGCGGCCTTGAGCGTCGCCGCGACCTCCGCTCGGCGGGCGCCCGTCCGCCTCCGACACCGCCACAGCGCCCGCCGCCTGAGCAAAGGGCAGCTCGCCAATCTGCGCGAGGCCGTGACCCGCACGCAAGGGATCGGCGACGATCGCGGCTACCAGTACTGGGCCGGCGTCCACGGCCTGCCGCTGCCGAGCTACTGCCAGCACGGCACCGAGCTGTTCCTTCCCTGGCACCGCGCCTACCTCTACTTCTTCGAGAAGGCCCTGCAGGACCAGGTCCCCGGCGTCACCCTGCCCTGGTGGGACTGGCGCGACCACAGCGAACCGCTGCCGGCTGCCTACGCTCGGGCCCGCACCGAGGAGGGCAGGAAAAACCCGCTCGCCTCATCGCCGATACAGCCCGGCGGAAGCGACCGGCCGAGCGAGAAACGGACCTGGCGCCAGCCCGGCGATCCGGACTGGCTGCCGAGCGCCGAGGAAGTGGGCCAGGTGCGGCGCAACCGCGACTACTTCACCTTCCAGAACCAGCTGGAGAGCCTCCACAACGGGGTCCACGGCTACGTCGGCGGGACGATGGGCCGCGTCGCCACCTCCGCCTACGACCCGATCTTCTGGGCGCACCACTGCATGATCGACCGGATCTGGTACCTCTGGCAGCTCGACCATCCCGGCGCCAGGCTGCCGAGGCGCTATCTCGACCTGGCGCTGCCGCCGTTCCCGATGACCGTGCGGGAGACGCTCGACGTCACCGCGCTCGGCTACGACTACGCCGCCGCCTCGGCGGCCGTCCCGGGGACGCGCCGTGGTTGACCGCTTCCACAGCAAACCGCTGGAGCTGCCCGATCCCGAGCACACGATCGACCGCGTCGACCTGGTCTTCTACGGCATCGACCACTCCAGCGCCACCTTCGAGGCGAGGGTCTTCCTCGGCGCCCCGCGCAACCTCAAACGCGACGCCGGCGTCGACCACCCTGCCTACGCAGGATCCTTCTACGTCTTCGGCCACGACCGCTGCTACGGCGAGGAGGGCCACTGCGAGGTACCGAGCGAGCGCGACCCCTTCGACCTGCGCCTCCCCCACCACCTCGAGCCGCAGGTCGAGATCGTCACCGTCACCGCCGCGGTCGAGCGGCTGGTTGGCGCCGGCAAGCGCAAAGCGGCCGCCGACGTCATCGTCCGCGGGCCCGAGGGCGAGGCGACGAAAGCGCTCGACTTCTCCCAGCTGCGCCTGGTGACGTATCGCTGAGCGTCAGCTCTGTGCCGAAACAGTCGCGACCAGCTCGTCCTCAAACTCGGGGAGGCGAGCGGCTTCCCCTGCGACCGCGAGCTTGCCGACCAGGGCGAGCACGCCGGCGGCTCGGACCCAGTCGGTCGCCAGCCGCTGAGCGAAGGCAACGACCATCGCGTCGTGGCGCTTCACGCCCTCCGAGCCAGCGGCCAGGATCTCGACGGTCAGCAGGCGTGCCGACGGCGGGTCGGCGACGAAGAGGGCGAGGGCCGTGTCGATAACCGTCCTCGCTCCCGCCTTCTCCGCGCCCTCCTCTTCAGTGGATTTGTCGACCGCTTCGAGAAGCCGCCCCAAAAGCTGCCGGTGGGAGGCGAGCATGCATTCCCGCTTGCCGGCGAACTGCTTGTAGAAGGTGACCGAGGAGACGCCGGCTCGCTTCGCCACCTCGGCCACCGATGCCTGCGCATATCCCCGCTCCGCGCAGACCTCCGCCATCGCCGCAACCAGCCGTTCGCGCTGGTTGCGGGCGACGACGTCCGCCGGGATCCCGTGGGACCCCGGCGGCAGGCGCCTACCCTCAGTCGGTTTTGTGCCGGCGTTTACCACCGCACTGAGCCCGCATCACCGGGTTGGCGCTGGCCTGCTTGCCGTTGTGCCCGCTGAACTGGACGTTGGCCTTCGACTTCTTGGCGCAAAGGTCGCGACTGTTGACGATAAGGCCCTTTTTGGCACCCTGCATCCTCAGCACGACTTTGGAGAGCGGCGCGTCGGGTGAGTCCTCGACAGTGGCCCTGATCCCGCCCTTGGCGGAGTCGATCCTGGTCGATACCTCGACGTCGACCAGGCCGTGCAGGTCGAAGACCAGATCGGGCAGCTTGTGGTCGGAGGATCTGAGCCAGACCGGGCCGGCGAGCGGCTCATCGAGCAATGGCGTCCAAGCCCTGATGAAGCCGTAGCGGGCGTTCTCGGGGCA
>JBAREU010000090.1:0-5261 GCA_049796515.1 Solirubrobacterales bacterium | reverse complement strand
ACCTCCCCCGGCTCCCATCTCGTGAGGCTTGCCAAGTTCCTCGCCCACGGGGGCATCGCTTCGCGGCGGGCTGCGGAGAAGATCGTTGCTTCGGGGCGGGTGAGTGTGAACGGAGAGGTTGTGCGGGACCCGGCGCGGGATGTGGGGGAGGAGGACAATGTTCGTGTCGACGGCAGCCCCATCGAGGCCGAGGTGCGCGAGGTTTGGGCGGTGAACAAGCCGGTTGGGGTGGTCTCGACTGCGCGTGAGCCAGGTGGGCGGACGGCGGTGGTCGAGTTGGTCGATTCGGACGCGCGGCTCTACCCGGTGGGGCGTCTCGATGCCGACTCAACCGGGCTGTTGCTACTGACCAACGACGGTGAGCTGGCCAACCGGTTGACCCACCCCCGCTACGAAGTGCCGAAGACCTACCAGGTGCGGCTGCGCCGGCCTCCGGCGGAGGCTGAGCTGCGCTGCCTCGCGAACGGCGTTGAGCTCGACGACGGCCCAACCGCCCCGGCGAAAGTGCGGCGCTTGGGCAAGCACGAGATCGAAGTCGTTTTGCGCGAGGGCCGCAATCGCCAGGTGCGGCGGATGGCCGAAGCGGTCGACAACGAGGTTACGGCGTTGTGCCGGATCCGTTTCGGCCCGATCGACCTGGCCGACCTGCCCGAAGGCCGGTCGCGCCGTCTCGCCGATGTCGAGATCGCCGCCTTGGGCGAGACCGGCGTCAGGAGGTGATCTGGACGACGACCGTCCGCTCGCGCGGCCGGTCGTCGAAATCGATCAGCACCAGTTGCTGCCAGGTGCCGAGCGCGAGGCGTCCGTCGAGGACCGGAACCGCTTCCGAGGCGCCCACCAGCGTTGCGCGCTGGTGGGCGTGGGAGTTCGAGTCGTGGTTGAGCCGGTTGTGCTCGTACTCGCCGTGCGTGGGAATCAACCGCTCCAGCATCGCTCGCAGGTCGTGCACCCCGCCCGGCTCGAACTCCATCGTCGAGATCGCCGCGGTCGAGCCGCGCACGAAGGCCAGCACCTGTCCCACGCCCACACCCGCCTCCTCGACGACCCGCTGCGCCTCGGCGGTGATGTCGACCACGTCGCTATCGCCCTGCGTCGAGAGCCGCAACTCCACGCTAACGATGCCCATGAGTTGACGCTACTCGAAGGCGGTGGGTAAGCAAGCGCCGGATCGCTGAAGCCACCGCCTCGGGTTCATGCGAGATCTGGGCATAGGTGAAACGCACGACCCGATAGCCATCCATTTGCAGGGCGCGATCGCGGAGCCGGTCACGCTCGAAGGCGACCGGGTTGTCGTGGGACTGCCTTCCATCGGTTTCCACGACGACCCTCTGGGTGGGCCACAGAAAGTCGACCTCGAGGCGCTTACCGCTAGCCTCGATCGGTCGATTGCAGGTAGGGCGAGGGAGTCGCGCGGCAGCGACGAGTGCCAGCAGACGTGCCTCGAGATCACTGCGCAGGCGCGGCTGCGCTCCGTCCTCGCTCGCCGCGTCCCCTTTGCCTCCATCCGTGCGCCACTCGTTCAGGATCGTCCGCAGCAGCGGTGCGCCATGCCGACGTGCTCCCACCATCGAGCCTTCGATCGAGGGAATATCGAGCATCCGAAGAACCGCCGCCCGCTCCACCAATCTCCTCAATGCTCTCTCACCAAGGACTCCGGCCAGATCGACCAAGGTGCGGGATGGGCTTGTGCAGGGGATCCCCTTGCATGTGCCCGCTTCTGCCCCGCGGGGTAGTGGCACGTGGTGTCGCCGTATCCCGTCGATGCCACGCCCGGCTTCCCCCGGCGCGATTACGTCGACGACGAGCGGCGTATTGTCTCGCAGTCCGAGCAGGGCGGCGGCCGTGAGATGGGAGACGACGGAACCCTCGCCGCATGCGAGCACGGCCGCGAGCATCCGCGCGTGGGCGCCGCGCGGCGGATGACCAATGCCGAAGACACCCCGAAAGGTGGGGTGGAGGTATCCACGCGCAACCGCGTTGGAGATTGAGGCGTCCGTTACGCCGCGGTCCCGTAGCTGAGCGCGCGATGCGAGTCCATGCTGCCGCGCTGCCAACTGCGCCACGCGTTTGAACTTTCCGCTGTTAGTTCCCTGTCCTATAGACACATAAGTCACAGCGGAATCGAATTCTCCCCCTGGCTTTTGGGAAGATGCTCGCTGTGAGCGTGAATGGAGACCAGCGGCTCTTCGCTGTGCGGGGAGCTGTGCAGGCCGAGGCTAACGAGGCTGAAGCGATTGCCGCGGCGACAACCGAGCTGATGCGGACGCTGCTCGATCGCAACGAGCTGGAGCCCGAGGCGATTGTCAGCTGCCTATTCACGACCACCGAAGACCTCGATGCGGAGTTCCCGGCGGTGGCCGCGCGCGACCTCGGCCTCGAGGCCGTGCCGCTGCTCTGCTGTCGGGAGATCCCGGTGCCGGGATCGATGCCGCGGGTGATCCGGGCGATGGTCCACTACTACGCACCGCCTGCTCACACAGCTGCCCACGCCTACCTGGGGGCGACCCAGGAGCTGCGCTCCGACCTCCACGCGGCGCAGTAACTCCCAGCCGCGCCACCGTAGGCAACAATGGCCCCATGACCGTCACCTTTGCCGAGAAGCTCGCCCGCATTCCCGGTTACCAGGCCGGTGTGCCGACCGGGCAGGCACCCGAGGCGATCGCCGCCGGGGGAATCGCCCAGCTCGCCTCCAACGAGTCCGCCTTCCCGCCGCACGAGAAGGTGATCGAGGCGATCCGCGAGGCGGCAGGTGCGATGAACCGCTATCCCGATCCGGACGCGACCCTGTTGCGCCGCCGCATCGCCGAGCGCTACGAGACCGAGCCCGGCCGGGTCGCCGTCGGCAACGGCTCCTGCGAGATCCTGCTCGCCGCCGCCGAGGCGCTCTGCGAGCCCGGCGCCGAGATCGTCTACGCCTGGCCCTCTTTCTCCATGTACCCGCACCTGGGAGCGCTGACTGGCGCTCGCGAGATCCGCGTGCCGTTGGCCGAGGGCGAGGTCCACGACCTCGAGGCGATGGCGGCCGAGGTGACCGCCGCGACGCAGCTCGTCATCGTCTGCAACCCGAACAATCCGACCGGTACCCACCTGCCGGCGGCGCGGGTCGCCGCCTTCTGCGAGCGCGTCCCCGGCCACGTCACGATCGCCCTCGACGAGGCCTACGTCGAGTTCCAGACCGTCGACGATCCCGACACCACCGTCGACCTGCTCGCCGAGTTCCCCAACCTGGTCGTCCTGCGCACCTTCAGCAAGGTCTACGGCCTCGCCGGGCTGCGGGTCGGCTTCGCCCTCGGCTCGGCCAAGTTCCGCGCCGCGGTCGACGCTGTGCGGCAGCCGTTCAGCGTCAACGCCCTCGCCCAGGCGGCAGCGGCGGAGGCGATCCTGCACCAGGACGACGTCGAGCAGCGAGTCGAGCGAACCCTGGTGGAGCGCGTCCGTGTCGAGGAGGGCCTGCGCGAGCTGGGCCTGGCCACGGCGGACACCCAGACCAACTTCTCCTGGATCGACCTCGGCGAGGCTGACGAGAAGGAGGTCGTCGCCGACCTCTCCGAGCGCCAGATCGCCGTCCGCCCCGGCACTCCGCTGGGCGGTCCCGGCCACATCCGTGTCAGCTACGGCACCCCCGCCGAGAACGACCGCTTCCTTGCGGCGTTGGCTGAGATCCTCGACTAATCGTGTCGCGCCTGCTACAAAGTCAGGCGAAGTGAAGCGAACAGGCGACACCGCGAGCAGCATGTGCGCTCGTCGCGCTGCGGTTGCCCCTGTCCGCTTTGCGTATTTCTGGCGATTTAGCTAGGCGTCCGGCCTGGCGGCGTCGTGCCGCTTCCATAGAGCGTTTGGCCGGGCGCCGGTCCGATTGGTTCGCGCGTTTCGCGATGCCCGCGCTCGCATGGCGAGACCCGCACGGAAAGTAGAGTCTCGAACGTGGAGAAAGGTAGTGGCAAGATGATCATCGGAATGCGGGAGGAGGCGCGGGACCGGGTCCGCGACCAGCGGATCGAGCGCGTGGTCGAGCTGGTCTCGCCAGAAGCGCTGCTCGGCGACCTGCCACTTGGCGAGGATCGCGAGCGGGCGGTGGTGAAGGGACGCCAGGACGTCGAGAACGTGCTCGAACGCGTGGACGACCGGCTGCTGGTCGTGGTCGGGCCATGCAGCGTGCACGACGTCGAGGCAGCGCTCGAGTACGGCGGCCGGCTGGCCGAGCTCGCGGGGAAGCTGGGCGACGACCTGCTCGTCGCGATGCGCGTCTACTTCGAGAAGCCGCGGACGACGACCGGCTGGAAGGGTCTGATCAACGACCCCTACCTGGACGGCTCCTGCGACGTCAACGCCGGCCTGCGCATCGCCCGCACACTGCTGCTGCAGGTGCTCGACCTTGGCCTGCCGATCGGCTGCGAGTTCCTCGACCCGATCACGCCGCAGTACATCTCCGACACGGTCGGCTGGGGGGCGATCGGGGCGCGCACGACCGAGAGCCAAATCCACCGCCAGCTCGGCTCCGGCCTCTCGATGCCGATCGGCTTCAAGAACCGCACCGATGGCAACATCCAGGTGGCGGTCGACGCGGTGCGCGCGGCGGCGACCTCGCACGCCTTTGCCGGCATCGACGACGCCGGCCGCCCGGCGATTCTCCACACGGCGGGGAACCCCGACGGGCACGTCATCCTGCGTGGCGGTCGCGGCGCGCCCAACTGCGACCGGGAGGGTGTTGCCAGGGCGCTTGAGATGCTCTCGGGCGCCGGCCTCGCCGAGCGCCTTGTGATCGACGCCTCGCACGACAACAGCGCCAA
This sequence comes from Solirubrobacterales bacterium, assembly GCA_049796515.1. GTDB lineage: Bacteria > Actinomycetota > Thermoleophilia > Solirubrobacterales > 70-9 > VRUE01. The sequence continues at coordinate 471 of JBAREU010000090.1, read as the reverse complement.
GAACCCGGAGAAGCAGGTGCTGGCGGCGGCCGAGATCGCCGATCAGATCGCTGAGGGCAACGCGGCGATCGTCGGCGTGATGCTCGAGTCCTTCCTGGTCGAGGGTCGCCAGGACCTGGGTCAGGACAGCGCCTCGCTCGCCTACGGCCAGTCGATCACCGACCCCTGCATCGACTGGGACCACACGGTGACCGCACTCGAGGAGCTGGCGGCAGCGGTCAGGACACGGCGCGGCGGATGAGGGCGGCCGTCCTCGGGGTGGGCCTGATCGGAGGCTCGATCGGGCTCGCCGCGAGGGAGCGGCTGGGCTGCGAGGTGGTCGGCTGGGGGCCGAATCGACCGACTGTCGACCGGGCGCTGGAGCGTGGTGCCATCGACCGCGCCGTAGCCACGGTCAGCGAGGCCTGCGACGGCGCCGAGGTGGTCTTCTGCGCGGCGCCCGTGGCGACGCTCCCCGAGCTGGCCCGAAGC